>NZ_BAABJJ010000002.1:0-98586 GCF_039543245.1 Algibacter agarivorans | reverse complement strand
AGTAAAAGCAATGAAATAAATCAGTAAAATGGTTAGATTTAGTGTGTCCAAAATTTATTTAGGACAGGATTGTTAAAATACAATCAATTTCCCTAAACCCAGACTTTTTGCTAATTACCGAAATAACAATTTCAAGTAATTATTTTTAATTCACAATAATGTAAGTAAATTTAGGGTTTTATAGACTACTTATGACAAACAGATTATATGAGAAATTTTAAAGCCCTAACACTACTTCTTTTAGTTTCATTTGCAACTATTGGTTGTTTTGAAGATAATGATGATATCCCAATAGCTACAAGCAAAATAAACGATTTTGTTTGGAAAGGCATGAATCTTTTTTATTTATATAAAGACGATGTTCCTGATTTAGCAAATAATCGTTTTTCAAGCAATAATAGTGAATATGCCGATTACTTGAATAGTTTCCAAAGACCAGAAAACTTATTTGAAAGTTTGATTTATAACAGAGAAAACGTAGATAGATTCAGCTGGATTGTTGATGATTATATTGCTTTAGAACAATTTTTTAGTGGTATTTCTAGCAACAACGGTATGGAATATCAGCTTTTTAAATTTTCCACCACAGGTACAAACCAATATGGTGTGGTTACACATGTGTTACCAAATACTGATGCTGAAGCTAAAGGCATTAAACGCGGTGATATTTTTTATGGGATTGATAATGTACAACTTACTGAGGGCAATAAATCTCAGCTTCTAAGGCAAAACAATTATACTATTAATTTAGGAGCATATAATGATAATGGCACACCAGAAGTTAGTGATGATTCTGTAAATACAACCTCAGAAAGTATTTCATTATCGAAATCAATATATACAGAAAACCCAATTCTAGTAAATTCAGTTCTTAACGTTGGTAATACAAAAATTGGATACTTAATGTATAATGGTTTTACCGGTACCAATCAATTTAATACGGAATTAAACACTGTTTTCGGTTCATTTAAAAGTAATAATATCAATGAATTGGTTTTAGATTTACGTTATAATCCAGGTGGCTCTGTTTATACTGCTATTATATTATCTAGTTTAATTACAGGGCAATTTACAGGCGATGTTTTTAGTACCGAACAGTGGAATATGGAATTCCAAGAAGTTTATCAAAACCAAAATCCAGAGTTATTAATTAACAAGTTTATAAATAATGATAATGGTGCTTCTTTAAACAGTTTGAACCTTACTAAAGTTTATGTGCTAACTACAAAAAGAAGTGCTTCTGCAAGCGAATTAATCATTAATTCATTACGCCCTTATATTGATGTTGTTCAAATAGGCACAACAACTGCTGGAAAATATCAAGCTTCAACGACATTATATGATTCTCCAAATTTTAGACGAGAAGATGCTAATCAAGGCCACGCCTACGCCATGCAGCCTTTAATTTTTAAATCACTTAATGTTAATGGGGTAACTGATTATTTTAACGGACTTACCCCAGACATTGTTTTAGGAGAACAATTTAATAATTTAGGGATATTAGGAAATCAAAACGAGCCGCTTTTAGCTGCTGCCATTTCACGAATAATGGGAACAGGACGTTTTACTAAATCAAAATCAAATTTTCTTAAAATCACTAATGGTAGTGAGGATTTTGAACCTTTTGAAACGGGTATGTACGTTGAAAAGGAACTGCCTTTAAACCTTATAAATAATTTTCTTTTTGAATAAACACAAAACCTACTTCAACTGGAGTTCTGGCAAAGATTCCGCTTTGGCGCTATATCATTTATTGCAAGATAATAATTATAGTGTTGAGGAATTAATTACGACGGTTAACAGTCATTACAATCGTGTATCCATGCATGGATTAAGAAAGGAACTATTAATAGCCCAAACCCATGCTATAAATATCCCGGCTAGTTTAATAGAACTTCCCGAAATGCCAAGTATGGAAATCTATGAACAGAAAATGCTTGAAACAGTTACCAGACTGAAAAATGACAATTTTACCCATAGTGCATTTGGCGATATTTTTCTTGAAGATTTAAGAGATTATAGAGAGAAACAATTGGCCAAACAAGGCTTTAAAGCTGTTTTTCCTATTTGGAAACGAGACACCAAAGCTTTACTAAATGAGTTTTTAGATTTAGGTTTTAAAACCATTATAGTTTGTGCTAATTCGAAATATTTTGGTGAAGAATTTGTTGGCACCATTATAGATAAAAACTTTATTAATAATTTACCCGATGCTGTTGACCCTTGCGGAGAAAATGGAGAGTTTCACACGTTTTGTTTTGATGGTCCTATTTTTAAAAAACCCATACCTTTTACTTTAGGAGAAAAAGTGTATCGTGAGTATAACGCACCTAAATCAGATGATGATTCTGTTTGCAAAAGTGAAGATGAAAGGTACGGTGTTTGGTATTGCGATTTGATTCCTGAATAAAAAAAGACCTGTCAGGTTTTTAAAACCTGACAGGTCTGAAAATATTTAATTAAAATATACACTTCCAGGAATAATATTTACAGTAGTGGTATTAATTAATGTATTTGTTGACAATTGGTAAGACGTTAAAGTTCCTTTACTCGCAAAATCTCCAGCATCAACACCATATAACACACCATTATTTACATTCATATTATAAAAGCTAAGCCCCGAAATTTCTGAATTAGTTGGCAATGTGGTTTCAGAATTATTCATTTTATATACAGAACCATCTAGGTAATAATATAATGTATCATTTTCAACAGATAAAAAGTTTGGATGCTCCGTTACATCAAAATCTATGGAAGTAGCAGTATTAGTAACTGTATTTATTTTAAATAATTTTCCAGCAGTTTCACTTCCTGTCCATGCTGGTTTCCCGCCACACAGTACCCACAAATTTCCAGAAGCATCAAATTGTAATGTGTTCGGTACATCGCCAACTGTAATTGTTGCTGTTACTGCATCAGACGTTGCATCTATTACTGAAACTTTATCGTTCTGACTAAACCCGCCTTGTTGCGCTACATAAATGGTGTTTCCATTAGCTATAATTTCTTCCGGACCTTCTACAACCGAAATGGTATTACTTGCTAATGTATTTATGCTTAAATCAATAATGGCAATATAATCATCAGTGGCGTTTCCTCCATCACCCCAATTTGTAACATAGCCTTTTCCATTCGAAAAAGCTATAAACCTAGGGTTACTTAATCCTGAATTAATTGTTGCAACAGATTCAAACGTATAGCGATTAACGATTTCTATTTTATTAGAAACATTTAAAACAATATAGGCCAAATCATCATTAAATGCTATACTCTGTGCCGTGTCTCCTAAAAGCGAACTGTTTATAGTATTAAATACATTGTTTTCAACCGTCTCCAAATCGTAAGTAGCAAAAGAAATTGATGCATTCCCTTGCCCAAAATTCCCTTCATGAGATATTAAAATTCCATTTTCGTAATCGCCTTTTGGTGATGGCACACTTACATCATCGCTACTACAGGAGGTAAAAACAAAAGTTAAGGATACTAGTACTACTGCAATTCTTTTTAAGTTCATTGTTTAAAATTTAAGTGTTAATTGTAAAGTGAAATTTCTATTAGGCATGGGCCTTAGTGACACATTTTCGTAATAGGTATTGTATATATTATTAATTTTAAAATCTACTAAATACTGATTGTTTCTTTTTGAATTGAAGGTATAAGCCAACCCAAAATTACCGACATCAAATCCCTCTAACACACCCCCTATTATGTCTACTTTTCCATTATATAAATGTTGGTAAAACATTGTAAATGCTTTATAATGATATGAAATAGCTGTATTGGCTTTATGAGCAGGCACGTAAAACAAATCTTGTTCTTTTTCTAAATCCCTAGCAACAGTATAAGAATAGTTAGAAGCTATATCAAGAGCATGTTTATTAAACTGCTTTTTGAATTTCAACTCGGCTTCTACTCCATAATTACTGGCACTTGCTACATTAACAGGATTCCAATAACCGGTATTAGTGTTTGGACGCCATTGTATTAAATCTGAACTTTTTATATAAAATGTATTAAGACTACCTATAAAATCTTTAACCAAAATATTTTGACCAATATCTATTTGAAATGATGATTCTGGTTTTAAATCTAAATTCCCAGCGGGTTGCCAATACAAATCGTTAAATGTTGGAACTCTAAAGTTTTTAGAAGCATTAATTTTTAAAGTATAGGCTTTAGTTGCTTTAAAACTAGCATCTGCAGAAAAAACGATGGGACTTTTAAAATTAGAAATAACATCTTTTCTAGCACTCAATGCATATTGCAATTTTGGATAAGGTGAATGGCTTAAAATGGTCGTTATTGAGAATGCATTACGTTTAGGGCTACTAAAACTATGTCCCTTAGCGGTTACATAACTGTAATCTGTAATAGTATTTAGCTCTATTTTTTTTGAGAATTTATAGTTAAAACTATACTTTACCAACCAAGTATTGGCGCTTCCTTCAGAAAAATTAGAACTATTTTTATTTTCAAAATATTTAAATTCCTCTAACAAATTAACGGCTTTCAACTTGGAACTCATAGCTCCTGAAGCCCTTACCCATTCTAACATCGTACGATAATCGTTGCTTAGATATTTACTATCGGAGGGCGCCACCAGCGTAGATGAGAATTCTCTATCGCTTCTAAAATTTTGATGGTATAATTTAATAACGTCATTTTTTGAAATTACATAACCAACATTCAAGTTTAAATCCAAATTATTGAATGCGGCATTTTCATTTTCTTTATCGGTTCCTAAAAACCTATAATTATTATCAGAATCTTTATAAGCGGCACCAATAGTTGCAGTCCATAAATTTGAACCAAATGAAGAATTAAAAGCCATTTCCTTGGTGTCAAAACTACCATAAGACAATTTCAACCTGTTTTCAAAATGTGATTTAAACTCTAACTCATTATTTAAATGCACACTGCCACCAATAGAACCACTACCATATTGCACACTGCCACCACCGCTTCTAATAGCTATAGAATTATAATTTGAAGTACTTACAGTATTAAAATCAACTTGACCATTAAGTTGGGAATTAATATTAATCCCATTCCAAACAACTGCTGTTTGAGAGGCATTAGTACCTCTAAAAGAAGGTGAAGATACCATACCATATCCATTTTCCTTTAAATAAATATTAGAGTTGTATCGTAATACATCCGTTAGAGAGGTATTATTTTTTCTGAGAATAGAATCTGAAAGAATGGTTACTTTATAACCTTTTGCATAGCGTTTCAATTTAACATCGCTCAGTATCACTTCATCCAATTTCTGAATAGAGTCCATAAAAGCCTGAGCATTAATTGACATGCTAAAAACAGACATAAATAAAAGGCAAATAAATAATTTCATAATATCAAATACTTTTCTCCCGAAAGTTGTTTTTGAATTCTGAAAAATGGCAGGTCTCCTGACTTGTTTTATGTTATTACACCTTCCCAGCATAAAGCCAGTGGTATTGAAGTTAATAACATCCTCAATGAGGCACCCAATCAAATTGAGCATAAACTTACAGTTGCGGGAACAGTTCTGGAATTAACTAATTACGATATACGAATTACGATTTTTTGAATGAAAACTCATTGAAATCGTAAATCTAAAATCTGCAATTGTAAATAGTTGCACCAGATTCCCTTTTAATTTGTTCACGTGAAATGAACAAAACCAAATTTCTATGCAAAAGTACTTTTTTAATATAAATGACAATTAAAAAAACTACTTTTTCTTATTCAGTTTATAAATAAGGTAAATAAATCCTATAAGAAAATGAGCTATTATTACTCCAGCTACTATATATATTGTTAAATTTGAACCATTTCGCATGATTGTATTTTTTTTAAAAATAAGCACCTATAATATAATTAAAAGTGACCATTGTCACACAGCATTTATGATTTACAAATTCCTTCTATTACATATTTTATGCTTACTGCTTAATTGTAAAAGTGAACCTAAAAAACAATTAAGGGAAATTTCAGAAGGCACTAATCTTAACGTAAAATATGCCAAAGGTTTTTCTATCAAAGACTATAAAACATATAAAATTTTAGAAATAAATAAACCTTGGCCGCAATCAAAAAAGAATTATCGATTTGCCTTATTAAAAGCTAATTACGATGCCAATTTTTGGAGTTTAGAAAAACAAAGATTTGATGATGTTATTGAGTTACCCATTAACAAAATAGTAGTCACCTCAACCACACATATTCCTGCTTTAGATTTATTAAATGTTGAACAAACTTTAATTGGGTTTCCTGGAACGGATTTTATTTCATCTGAAAAAATAAGACAACAAATAAACCAAGGAAGCATAAGAGAGCTTGGTAAAAACGATGGTTTAAATACCGAAGTATTATTAGAATTAAACCCTGATTTGGTTGTAGGTTTTGGTATTGATGGTAATAACCGTTCCTTAGAAACCATTAAAAAATCGGGAATCCCTGTGATTTTTAATGGCGATTGGGTAGAAAATTCACCGCTAGCAAAAGCAGAATGGATAAAGTTCTTTGGCGCCTTGTATAACAAAGAGAAAGAAGCTGATTCAATTTTTAACCAAATAGAAAAAAACTATTTAGAAGCGAAGCTATTAGCTCAAAATGCAAAAACAAAACCAACGGTTTTAAGTGGCGCCATGCATAATGATATTTGGTATTTGCCAAACGGAACAAGTACAGAAGCACAACTTTTAAAAGATGCTAACGTAAATTATTTATGGCAAGACACTGTAGGCTCTGGTAGTTTAAAATTGAATTTTGAATCGGTTTTTGTAAAAGCAAAAGATGCAGATATTTGGCTAAACCCTTCTAACTATTCAAGTTTTGAAACTTTGAAAAATGGTAATGAAAACCATGCCTTGTTTAAAGCATTTCAAAACAAAAACATGTTTACCTTTACAAATACTATAGGCGAATCTGGAGGAGTTTTATATTACGAATTAGGTATGACAAGACCTGACTTAGTTTTAAAAGACCTTATAAAAATTTGTCACCCAGGATTATTAGAAAATTACGAAGCTCACTTTTTTAAACCTTTGAAATAATTGCCAAATAAAAAAACATATCAACTTTCATTTATAGTTTTAATCATTATTCTAATCCTGTGTTTTTTTATGAATATTAGTTTAGGTTCTGTGTCGATTCCCTTAAAAGATATTTTTAATAGCCTAACCGGAAACCCAACGGGACAAGAAACATGGCAGCATATTATCCAAAACTACAGATTACCTAAATCCTTAACAGCTATTATAGTCGGTTCTGGATTAGGTATTTCAGGATTACTTATGCAAACCCTGTTTAGAAATCCTTTAGCAGGGCCTTTTGTATTAGGAATTAGCTCCGGGGCCAGTTTGGGAGTCGCTTTGGTTATTTTAGGTTCGGGAGTTTTTGGCGGTATTTTTGCATCGCTTTTTATTTCAAAATGGGGCGTTGTTATAGCAGCAAGCTTAGGAAGTTTTTTAGTACTGCTTGCCGTTTTAATGGTTTCTATAAAAGTTCGAGATACTATGGCTATTCTTATTATTGGGCTCATGTTTGCTAGTATTACAGCGGCAATTGTTAGCGTACTCTCCTATTTTGGTTCTGCAGAACAACTACAACAATATATTTTTTGGGGCTTTGGCAGTCTTGGGAATTTATCATGGCATGATGTACTCATTTTGTTTCTCATTTATGGATTAGGAATCATTATAAGCATTCTATCAATCAAACCTTTAAACACCTTACTTTTAGGAGAAAACTATGCCAAAAGTTTAGGATTAAATATTAAACAAAGTCGTTTAATAATCATTATAGCAACAAGTTTATTAGCGGGAACCATTACGGCTTTTACTGGACCAATTGCATTTATTGGTTTAGCTATTCCTCATATAACTCGACAAGTTTTTAATACTTCAAATCATAAAATACTATTACCAGCAGTTTTTATATTTGGTGCTATAGTCATGCTTATTTGCGATAGTATTGCTCAGTTACCAAATAGTGATTTCACGCTACCTATTAATGCCATCACATCTTTAGTAGGTGCACCAGTAGTTATTTGGTTATTAGTTAGAAAACGGAAAATGATTTTTTGAAAAAATTAACGGAAGACGGAAGACCAAAAGGCGACCTGTAGTATTGAGTAATCACAAATGATTAGTGTCCCCTTGAGGGGACTTTAGGGGTGTTTTTAAAAAATTGACGGAAGACAGAATAGAGAATAGAGAATAGAGAATAGAGAATAGAGAATAGAGAAAATTCATGAATAAGTGGCTATAAAAAACCAACATATCATATTAAAAACCGAAGATTTATCCATCGGTTATGCTTCAAAAAAAGCAAAAACCAGTGTGGCCTCAAATATCAATATTGAATTAAAAAAAGGTGAACTTATTGGACTAATCGGTGCTAACGGTATTGGAAAATCTACTTTATTAAGAACACTAACTCAAGTTCAAGCTCCTTTAAGTGGTTCTATATATTTGAACAATAAAAATGTTTTAGACTATAAGCCTTTAGACTTAGCAAAAGTGATGAGTTTGGTTTTAACCGAACAAATAGCTTCAAAAAACTTATCGGTTTTTGAATTGGTGGCTTTGGGGAGACAACCTTATACCAATTGGGTTGGCAACTTATCTGAAAAGGATAAAACAATTATCAATAAAGCAGTAGAGCAAACTAATATTGAAGAATTAAAACATAAAAAATGTTTTGAGTTAAGTGATGGGCAATTACAAAAAGTCATGATTGCTCGTGCATTGGCTCAAGATACTGACTTAATTATTCTAGATGAACCCACCACACATCTGGATATGTATCATAAAGCATATATTTTAAAACTACTTCAAAAACTAGCAAAAGAAACGAATAAAACTATTTTATTTTCTTCACATGAAATAGATTTAGCCATTCAACTCTGCGATAATATGGTTGTTATGACTAATGACACTGTTGTGTCTGACCAGCCTTGTAATCTTATAGAAAAAGGTGTTTTCGAAACTTTATTCCCAAAAGATTTAATTGCCTTTGATGTGAAGACAGGAAGTTTTAGAGTAAAGGAGTAACATCTCTTTGTATTTCATCTCAAATTTCACTATATTCACATAATTGAAAATCAACATTTTAGCACTTTTCTCCCCTTTTAATGATTTTCTGCATGTAATTAAAATCATATTCTAATGAATACTTCAAAATTATTATTACTCATAGGGGGACTTTTCATGTTCCTAAATATTTCAAGTTGCAAAAATAAAACACCAAAACCTAGCCCCGCTTTAGCTACCATAAACTTTTTAAGAGGAGATTTACTTTTGTGTGGTGACGGGCAGTTTGGAGAACTTAAGTTTTCGCTCTCTTGTAGTTATGAGACTAGAGAAACCTTCGATTTAGCAGTAGCCTTGTTACATTCCTTTCAATACAATGAATCTGAAAAAGCATTTGTTAAAGTTATAGATGCCGACCCTAATTGCCCCATGGCCTATTGGGGGGTTGCAATGAGCATTTATCATGCTGCTTGGTTTCCGCCATCAAAAGAAGATTTAATCAAAGGATCTTCAGTCTTAAAAATAGCCAAAGGATTATCAATGGACAATAAACAAAGAGATTACATAAATGCTATTGATGCTTTTTATACAGATTGGGAAACTATAGATCATAAAACACGAGCTAAAAGGTTTGAAGTTAAGATGGAGCAGATATATCTAAAATACACCGAAGATATGGAAGCGGCTATCTTTTATTCCTTAGCCTTATTTTCTACTAGAGATCGCGTTGGAAAAGATTATATAAACGAAAAAAAAGCAGGTAAAATTCTTGAAGATTTATTCGTAGAGAATCCAAATCACCCAGGTATTGCACATTATATTATTCACAATTATGACAACCCCGTTTTAGCTCAAAAAGCTTTAAAAACAGCCAGACGCTATGCAAACATAGCACCCTCTTCGGCTCATGCCCAACATATGCCTTCACATATTTTTACAAGATTAGGAATATGGCAGGAGTCAATAAATTCAAATTTACAATCTACCGAAAGCGCTAGATGCTATGCAGAATCTGCAGCTTTATCTGGTTCTTATTTTGAAGAATTGCATGGTATCGATTATTTAGTGTATGCCTATCTTCAAAAAGGAGATAATGCTAATGCACAACTGCAACACGATCTAATTAAGGAGCGGAAAAAATTTCACCCTCAGATGTTAATGGCTTCAACCTATCCTTTAGCGGCTATACCTGCAAGACTGGCTCTTGAAAACAAAGATTGGGAGCGTGCAGCAAATTTAAAACTGCAAGATGTTGAATTAAATTGGGAACAGTTTCCTTGGCAAGAAGCCATACATCATTTTGCCATTGCCATGGGCGCAGCAAATACAAACGATTTTGAAACTGTTGAAGAAAAAATTGAAATTTTAAAACAGTTGCATCAAAAGTTAATCGCTCAAAATGACAAAACACAAGACATTCCAATTAAGCTAGTAGATATTCAAATTAAAACTACTCAAGCTTGGTTAAATTTTAGAAAAAATGATTTAAAAGATGGCCTTGAATTAATGCAAGAAGCTGTTGAAATGGAACGAAAAACAAGTAAGCACCCCGTTACTCCTGGCGATGTGTTACCCGCTATAGAATTACTTGGCGATATGCTTTTAGAATTAAATAAACATGAGGAAGCGTTAGCCGCCTATGAAGAAGATTTAATTGGACGCCCAAATAGATTTAACGGCATTTACGGTGCAGCAATAGCCTCAAAAAAGTCTGGCAACACTAAAAAAGCCATCAACTATTTTAAACAACTCATTGAACTAACAAAAAACACGAATAGTGATCGGTTAGAATTGGAGGAAGCAAAAACTTACCTTAAGTTACAAAACCAATCTATTTAAAAGCTTTATAAATGAAGGTTTTCAATCTATTTATTTTCTTGTTACTTATTTTGTTTCTATCATGCAAAAATACCCTTGAAAAACCATTACCTATTTATAATCCTGCTCATTTTAATCCAGAATTAGTAGACCCTAGTCTAAGAGATAAAACTGAATATCATACCGTTTCAGACTTTAAGCTTATAAATCAAAATGGAGACACCATCACACAAAACGATTATAAAGACAAAATTTATATAGCCGATTTCTTTTTTACCAGTTGTAAAACTATTTGTCCAATGATGACAAATAATATGGCAGAAATTCAAAATACATTTTTAAAAGATGATGATGTGATGCTTTTATCATTATCGGTAACACCGGAAATTGACAGCGTATCTATTTTAAATGAATATGCCACCAATAAAGGGGCTATAGATTCAAAATGGAATATTACCACAGGTAACAAAAAACACATATACAATTTAGCTCGAAAAAGTTATTTCGCTGTTGTGGAACAAGGTGATGGCGGACTCCAAGACTTCATACACACACCTAATTTTATATTAATAGATAAGAAAAAGCAAATTCGGGGTATTTATGATGGTACAAGTACGGAAGATATCAAACAAATTATTGAGGATATTAGAATTTTAAAGCACTAGCTAAATTCTTCCTTTACCATACTTTAATCTTCCAACTTAAAAAATTATCTTTGATTATATTTATTTTCTAAATGAACGACAACCTTATTCTTATTCTCGCTATTCTTGTTTCCGCTATTATTGGAGGCTATTTAGGCATGATTTTCACAAAACTTAAAAGTAAAAGTGAACAAAGCACACTTGAAGAACGCCAAAACCAAATGGGTTCTACAATTTCTGAATTAAAAGATAATTTAAGTAAAATTGAAACTGAACGAGAAGATATTCGTCGTGAAAAAGAATTATTAAATTCTGAATTAACAAGAAAAAATACGGAATACGAAAACCTACAACAACTAAATGTAAAACGTGATGCTGAAATAGAACAGCGCCAAGAACAACTGCGTAAAGACTTTGAGTTGTTAGCTACAAAAATTCTTGATGAAAAATCTGAAAAATTCACACTTCAGAATAAAGAAAACATCAAAAGTATTTTAAATCCGCTTCAAGAAAAAATCAAAGTTTTTGAAGAAAAAGTAGACCTAACCCAAAAGGAAAGTATTAGTATGCATTCTGCTTTAAAAGAGCAATTGCTAGGTTTAAAAGACCTCAACCAACAAATGACAAAGGAAGCTACCAACCTGACTCGAGCTTTAAAAGGTGATAGTAAAATGCAAGGTAATTGGGGCGAGTTGGTTTTAGAACGTGTTTTAGAAAAATCTGGTTTAGAGAAAGACAGAGAGTATTTTGTACAACAAAGTTTTACTTTAGAAAACGGCTCACGTGTATTACCCGATGTGGTTTTACATCTTCCTGATAGCAAAAAAATGATTATAGATAGTAAAGTATCTTTAACCGATTATGAACGGTTAGTAAATGCTAATGATGACGACAAACCTCAATATTTAAAAGCACACATAAACTCTGTTAAAAAGCACGTAGACCAACTTTCGGAAAAAAATTATCAGGATTTATATGATATTGAATCGCCAGATTTTGTTTTGATGTTCATTCCTATTGAACCTGCTTTTGCTGTGGTTGTAAATGACGATAATTACATTTACAATAAAGCTTTTGAAAAGAATATAGTTATAGTAACACCATCTACATTACTAGCAACTTTACGTACCATTGACAGTATGTGGAACAATGAAAAACAACAGCAAAATGCTATTGAAATTGCACGACAAGCTGGAGCACTGTATGACAAATTTGAAGGCTTAGTGTCCGATTTAACAGGTGTTGGAAAAAAAATAGATGCTGCGAAAACCGATTATTCTGCTGCTATGAATAAATTAGTCGAAGGTAGAGGAAACCTTATTACTAGTGTTGAAAAACTTAAAAAAATGGGAGCTAAAGCTAAAAAATCGCTTCCTGAAGCTATTATAAAACGAGCTCAAGAAAATGAATAATTTAATTATGACTTTAAATTCAATTCTTAATTTAGAATTTTAATAACGGAACCGTTAAAAATTATTAAAATCGCTTTTATATCCAAAATCATTTATATCTTATTAAAAATAAGATTCTGTTTTGACGTTTAGGAATATATATTGTTATTTTGGTTCTAATACTAATCATTACAATTAAAGGTCAATTGCTTATGTTTAAACACGCCAAAGAATCACAAGTATTCATAACCGAACTCATGTTACCATCACATTCCAATTTTAGCGGAAAAATCCATGGTGGGCATATTTTGAATTTGATGGACCAAATTGCTTTTGCATGTGCTTCTAAACATTCCAGAAATTACTGCGTAACTGCATCTGTTAATAAAGTTGATTTTTTAAATCCTATTGAAGTTGGAGAGCTAGTAACTCTTAAAGCATCCGTTAACTATACAGGTAGAACTTCTATGGTTGTTGGTCTTCGCGTTGAATCTGAAAACATTCAAACAGGCAAAAAGAAGCATTGTAATTCTTCATATTTCACGATGGTTGCCAAAGATGAACATGGTAAAAATGTACCTGTTCCTGGTTTAATTTTAGATACTGAACAAAGCATTAGACGTTTTGCAAGAAGTATTGCCAGACAAGAACAAGCCAAAACACGTTCTTCTCGTTTCAAATCTTCAGAATTTAAAATTGAAGAACATTTGGAATTAATTAAAACTCAAAACGCAAAAATTATAATGTGAAATTTGCAAGGTTATTGATTTTTTACGACTTTAAACTAAGCTTACCGACTTATTAAATACCAAGAAACAGAAGAAATCAAAAATAAATAAGCTAATGCGTAAATGGATTATTTTATTTTTTTTACTAATTACAGGATTTACTCTTTACAAGTATTTCTACCAAGACCATAGAGATATACAAGCTGAAAAGGCAAACTTCATAGTCACTTCAACCTCAATGGCAACAGAATTCTCTATTAACATGTTAGAGGCTGAATCAAAATACATTGATAAAACAATAGAAATATCTGGAAAGGTTTCAGAAATCAACAATCATGATTTAACTCTTGATGAAACCATTTTTTGTCAGTTTAAAGAAAATATAAAGAAATCTATTAAATTAGATTCAAAAATAAAAATAAAAGGACGAGTTATAGGCTATGACGATTTGCTTGAGCAAGTTAAATTAGACCAATGTAGTATTACTAACTAATTTTAAAAATGACTTGATTAATGTCTCGAAGTAAAATATTGGTAAATATTTACTTAAAGTCACTGCTTTAGGAAAAACAAAGACAAAACTATTTATAAAACAATAACTTATTTATTTAACCATAACTAAATTGATAATATGAAGCACCTATTAATTATATTCTTATGTATCCCTTTTATTATTAATTCGCAAAATGATTTATTGGATGAAATAGACACAGATTCTACAGGAATACAATATGCTACTGCTATTTTTAAAGGTTTAAAAATCGTGAATTTTGAATCCACTAAACTAGTTGCTGATAAGGAATTTACGTTTATAGTATCACACAGGTTTGGAAGTTTAGAAAATGGTATCGATACATTTTTTGGTTTAGATGAAGCTGTAACAAGATTAAATTTTGTTTATGGAATTTCCGAAGGCATAAACATTGGTGTTTCCAGAAGTTCATTTTTGAAAATTTTTGATATCTCAGCTAAATATAGATTATTGAGGCAGCAAGAAAATGGGTTTCCGTTTACCATAGTTGGTTATAACGCCATACTAATAAACACAGCGTTAGAAAAAGATAATTTACCACTTTTAGAGTTTAAACATCGTTTGGGCTATACGGTTCAATTTCTTGTATCCAGAAAAATAAATACTAATTTTTCTATAGAATTAGCACCTACTTTTTTTCACGACAATTATGTTGTTATTGATGAACAAAGTAATTCTCAATTTGCACTTGGTTTTGGTGGGCGTTATAAACTTAGTAAACGCTGGTCTGTTAATGCAGATTATGGTTTACACTTAAACAGGGCTAGTAATTCGCCATTTAAAAACCCTTTATCTATAGGTTTAGATTTAGAAACCGGTGGCCATGTGTTTCAAATGCATTTTACAAACGCTCAAGCCATGAATACCAATGGGTTTTTAGGACAAGGTTTTGGAGATTGGTCTGATGGAAATATCTACTTCGGATTTAACTTAAGTAGAACTTTTTAATTTTTAAAATGAATAAATAATTAATAAAAAAAGAAAGCTATGAAATTTAAAAACTTAATTTATGCCTCAGCAATGTCAATATTGCTGTTTAATTGTTCAAGCGATAGCAACGATGATTTAGCCCCTAAAGAAGAAGAAATAGATCCAGACCCAACTGCTATAACTTATGATGCAAACATTAAAAGTATATTTAGTAGCAATTGTACTAATTGTCATGGAAGCCAACCAACAAATGGTGCACCAACATCTTATACGACTTACACTCAGGTAAAAAATTCAATAGACAAAATTATTAATCGTATTAATAATGCTTCTAATCCGATGCCGCAAAGTGGTCTTATGTCTCAATCGTTGAGAGATGATATTCAACAATGGAAAGATGATGGTCTATTAGAAAACTAATTGTTTAGCATATGGCAAGTATTTTGTATTTATTATATTGAACTGATTTAAAACAATTATTAATATGAAAAAATCAGTCTATTTAATTGCTTTTATAAGCGTTAACATATTTTCTCAGGCAAAATACCTAACAAAAACTGGGGTTATTAATTTCGAAGCATCGGTGCCTTCAGTTGAAGAAGTTAAAGCCACTAACAATGCAGTTACCGCTATTATAAATTCTGATAGTGGTGAATTTGCCGCATTAGTTCTTGTGAAGGGTTTTCGTTTTAAAAACGCTTTAATGGAAGAGCATTTTAATGAAAATTATGCGGAATCCGACACCTACCCAAAAGCAACTTTTAAAGGAAAAATAAAAGATTTTTCTTTGGATAAATTAAACTCAACATCCTCATTTATTGCCGATGGTGTATTAACTTTTCATGGAAAAACAAAACAGCTTGAAGGTGTCATTTTAAACATTACAAAAAGCGATGACACCATTTCAATATCTAGTGTTTTTAATGTGAATGTTTCAGATTTTGATATTAAAATCCCTAAAATAGTTCGAGACAAAATCTCCAGAAATGTAGATATTTCTTTCGACTTTAACCTAAAAAAGAAGTAACTTCAAAATGATTTATAATAAGAAAGCCGCTTAACGCGGCTTTCAATATTTACTCAGAGTGTTTATTCAAAAATATGCTTTGCAAACTTTCAGTTAAAACACTATTCCTTTATAAATTTACTCATTAAGTCCATAGTATTCGTTTTTACTTTAAGAAAATAGAATCCATTTGGCAGACCCGAAGTATTTATAACATTCTTATCGGTTTTTGAATTGAACATCACTTTTTTACCAGTTATATCATAAATGGCATATCCCTTTATTACGCCATTGTTCTCTAAAGAAACCGTTAATTGGTCCGGTACAGGGTTTGGGTAAATCTTAAATTTAGAATTTGAAAAATCACTTATACTTAATGTACTTGTAACCGTAATACCGTAATCATCGGCACGTTCAACAAAACCATTACCACATGCAACGGGAGCTTGGATATGATCAGATATCACTCGCATCCTTAGTAACGTATTTGTTATAGCAGTAGCTGGAGGTGTAACACTTACTGATGGTGATCCTACAGAACTTGCTGCAATATTATCAGTTAAAACCTGTTCATTATTTCCATTATTATTAGATGTTTCAAAAACCCCATTATTATCCCAATCAATCCACACTTCTAGAAATGCACTTCCATCGCTTCTAGACTGGTATGTAACATCTAAATCATAGGCGGTTGAAGCGACTAAAGATGTATTATCAGAACATATAAAATTATTCATCGTACTAGCAGGTATAAATGTACTTGTTGCATTATTTAATGTGTTAAAAGTAACATTAGTAACCCCACAACCAAAATCATTATTATTATTAGTACTAGAAACAGAACATGCAGCTACTACCGTTTCATCTGTAATAATAATATACTCTGTATCTGAGGTACAACCTGCAGAAGTAACAGTAACTGTATAAGTTCCAGCTTCAGTAATTGTTGCTGACGCGCTATTACCAAGTCCATTGTTCCAACTATAACTATCACCGCCAGATGCCGTTACGCTAATGGAAGGCGCAGTATCACAAGTAAGTGCAGTTGCACCTGTATTGTTCGTAATAATAGCAGTTGTAGGTGACCTACTATCTGTAATTACTATACTCGTTGTATCTGTGCAACCATCTAACGACGTTGCTGTAACCATGTATGTACCAGGTTCTGCAATAGATATATCTGAGGTTATGCCCTTATTATTATCCCAAAGGTAGCTAACTCCTCCTGTTGCTGTTACACTAATTGAAGGCGCTGCACAAGTTAACTCTGTTACACCACTGTTATTAGTTATTCCTGCTGTTGGTGGTGTACAAACTGGTTTAACATAAACACCATAATCGTCAGCACGTTGAGCCAACCCATTTCCACATTCGTTAGGAGCACTACCATAATTTGATATAACTCGCATTCTAAGCAGCATATTTAATGTAGCATTTGCAGGTGGCATTACACTTCCTGATGCATTATGTGAACCTGCTGAACTTATTGGCACATTATCAGTTAAAACGCTTTCATTATCTCCATTACTATTAGAAATTTCAAAACTTCCACTATTATCCCAGTCTATCCATACTTCTAAATATTGAGCAGCACCATCTATCGACTTATAAATAACGTCCAAATCATAAGGTGTTCCAACATTAACCGTAGTATTATCAGAACATGTAAAATCTTGAATAACTGGATTAGCAGGTATAGCTGTACCTGTTACATTGTTTAAAGTATTAAATAAAACACTAGTTACTCCAGTACCAAAATTTTTATTGGTATTGCTAGTATTAGTCGTAACCGAACACCCGGCTATAACTCCCGAACTTACAGATATATTTCCTGCTTTAGTTAAACTAGTGGTGCCATGCAAATTTGTTACCGCAAGTGTTACATCATACAATCCAGAATTATCAAATGTAATTGTAGGATTTTGATCTGTTGAGGTATATGGTGTATCTACATTATTGTTAAAAGTCCATAGAAACGTTATATTATCATACCCTGTATTGGTTTTAGTATTTGGTGTACAACTTGACTCATCTTTAAAAGTTATTGTATTCCCAAGACAGGCATGTGTTCCCGATGATGTGAAATAGACCGTAGCCGTTGAAGCTGGGGTTAGCGCAGGACTTGTAAGAAAAGAAGCTCTAGCACCAGTTAATGCAGCTTGTGACACAGCACGCTGACCTCCTGTAAATTCAGTAGGACAACCTGTATAATCCATATAATTATGCATATGATCTTGATGTGTGCCAGTATCTCTTCTGAATCCAGTATCCGGATTAATTTCTTGATCGAATGTTAAATCACAATTATTTGCATCACTATTACCACAATCATTATAAATTGAAGGATCTATAGACGATGTCCTAATGTGGTTTGGGGTATCTGCAATAAGATCACCCGCACCAGTAGGACAACTTGTTCCATTACTATCACCCTGAAAAGTATGTGCTAAATTAAATGCATGTCCCATTTCATGAGCCCATACAGTTGATGATTCATTCAAATAAGAACAAGTTACAACTACAGATCCATCATAAGCCTGTCCGTGTGACGAAGCAAAATAAGCATAACCAGCTGTAAAAAACCCTCCACTAAAACAGTTCTTATTATCAATTTCATCAACAAGCCAAACATTATAATATTTGGTAGGATCCCAAATACCATACTCTTTAAGAGAATTTAATCCACCACCAGAGTCATAGTCATCTATACCCCCAGATTCACTTCTATTTACACCATTACTTACATAGGCAGGGACGCCGCTCATGTCTACACGGTCAATACCATTGGTACATCCTCCATTTTCATCTTGAATAGCTAAAGCAAATTCAATTTGCATATCTACACCATCACCAAACCCATTAGAACCAGCAACTTTTCTCCAGTAATTATTTAAATACTCCAAACCTCTTTTTACGTCTTCGTCAGAAATATTAGTACCTGTTCCAACCGATTCGCCTTTATGCATAACATGAACAACTACCGGAACTTGATAAATACCATTTGGCATTTTATTTTTCTGAGAACTAACCTTTTGAATAGATTGTATGGTTTGTAAATGACGTGCTTTATACCGAGCATCATTCTTCATTTTTTTATTATGTATAAAATCTGTCCCACAAAATTCAGGATTAAAGGGTGTGCTTTTAGTTTCAGATTTTCCTTTTTGTGAGCTAAGTTTTTGTCCATTAACGTGGTGACCTGAGAATAGAATAGCTAAAACAATTAATAAAAAGTAAGGTTGGTTTTTCATCATAGTAAGATTTTTAATAACTTTTTGAATAGCTAATATATAATATTATCCTTTCAACTAAGCTAGAAAACACGCATATCATCGATGATAGGCATTGCTATTACTTAAATACGAAGGATTATCGGATATAATTATAAGTTTTATAGATGGCTTTTTAGAAAATTAAATACTCATACCAATTCTTAAACATGAATATTTAATTTTAAAAAAACGCAATTAAAAAGCCGCTTTAAGCGGCTTTTTAATCAATTATTTCAGCGAGTCCTATTTGCTCAAATACATTTTTCGTCTTGAATATAAATCGTAAAATTCATCGTCTTTTAAACTGTCTATAAATAAAATACTCTCACCAGTACTTTTCATTTCTGGTCCTAGTTTTTTATTTACGTTATGGAATTTATCAAAAGAAAATACGGGTTGCTTTATAGCATAGCCATCTAATTTAGGTTGAAAATTAAAATCTTTCACCTTCTTATCCCCTAGCATCACTTTTGTTGCGTAATTCACATAAGGCTCTCCATAAGCTTTAGCT
Organism: Algibacter agarivorans; assembly: GCF_039543245.1. Classification (NCBI taxonomy): domain Bacteria; kingdom Pseudomonadati; phylum Bacteroidota; class Flavobacteriia; order Flavobacteriales; family Flavobacteriaceae; genus Algibacter; species Algibacter agarivorans. The sequence goes on along the minus strand of NZ_BAABJJ010000002.1, from coordinate 78,737 downwards.
ATAAATGGTACAGTTCTAGAAGCTCTTGGATTGGCTTCGATAATGTAAACCGTATCATCTTTAATAGCAAACTGAATATTTATTAATCCAACTGTTTTTAATGCTAAAGCAATTGTTTTAGTATGATCTATAATTTGTTGCATCACTAAAGGACCAAGATTAAATGGTGGTAATAAAGAATTACTATCTCCAGAGTGAATACCACAAGGTTCAATATGCTCCATAATTCCTATGATGTAAACATCCTCACCATCGCAAATCGCATCAGCCTCAGCTTCTATAGCACCATCTAAATAATGGTCTAACAGTAATTGATTTCCTGGCATTCTACTTAATAAATCAACAACATGTTTTTCTAATTCTTCCTTATTGATTACGATTTTCATCCCTTGGCCACCAAGTACATATGAAGGACGCACTAAAATCGGAAAATCCAACACATCTGCAATTGCAGAAGCTTCATCTGCTGTAGTTGCAATATCAAATTCAGGATATGGAATATTATTTTCTTTCAAAAGGTTTGAAAACAAACCTCTATCTTCAGCTAAATCTAGAGCCTCAAAACTAGTTCCTAATATCTTTATTCCGTATTTGGTTAATTTTTCGGCAAGTTTCAAAGCAGTTTGTCCACCAAGTTGCACGATAACGCCTTCTGGCTTTTCATGTTTGATGATATCGTAAATATGCTCCCAAAAAACGGGCTCAAAATAAAGTTTATCAGCAGTATCAAAATCTGTTGAAACTGTTTCAGGATTACAGTTAATCATTATGGTTTCGTAACCACATTCAGCAGCAGCTAAAACCCCATGAACACAACAGTAATCAAATTCGATACCTTGGCCAATTCTATTTGGACCAGACCCCAAAACAATTACTTTTTTCTTATCGGAAACTATACTTTCATTATCTGCATAACGTTTACCGTCTGCGGTTTCCATTTCACTTTCAAATGTTGAATAATAATATGGTGTTTTTGCTTCAAATTCTGCGGCACAAGTATCAACTAATTTATAAACACGATTTACACCTAACTCTTCACGTTTGTTATATACTTGACTTTCTAAACAGCCCAACATGTGCGCTATTTGTCTATCGCCATAACCTTTTTGTTTAGACTCAAGTAGTAACTCCTTTTCAATGGTATCAATAGTAAATGTTGAAATTTCATTTCTAAGGACATGTAATTCTTCATATTGCTTTAAAAACCACATATCTATTTGTGTGATTTTATGAATTTTGCTCAGAGGGATTCCCATGGCAATGGCATCATATATAATGAAAACCCTATCCCATGAAGCATAAGTTAGTTTTTCTATAATCTGATCATAATTCTTATTCTCTTTAGCGTCAGCGCCTAATCCGTTTCGTTTAATCTCAAGTGATTGTGTTGCTTTATGAAGGGCCTCTTGGAATGATCGTCCAATACCCATAACCTCTCCTACGGATTTCATTTGAAGTCCTAATCTTCTATCCGAACCTTCAAATTTATCAAAATTCCAACGTGGTATTTTTACAATAACATAATCTAAAGTTGGTTCGAATAATGCTGAAGTCGATTTTGTAATTTGGTTATTTAATTCATCTAAATGATAACCTAAAGCCAATTTAGCAGCAATTTTTGCAATTGGATACCCTGTTGCTTTACTCGCCAACGCTGAAGAACGCGATACACGCGGATTAATTTCAATAGCTATGATATCTTCATTTTCATCTGGAGATACCGCAAACTGCACGTTACAACCTCCTGCAAAATCACCAATACTACGCATCATATGAATTGCCATATCACGCATTTTTTGATACGTTCTATCGCTTAATGTCATTGCTGGAGCTACGGTAATAGAATCTCCAGTATGAATTCCAATCGGATCCATGTTTTCAATAGAACAGATTATCACAACATTATCATTAGAATCTCTAAGTAGTTCTAATTCATATTCCTTCCAGCCAATTAATGCCTTATCAATCATAACTTCATGAATAGGAGATACCTCTAATCCACGAGTTAATAATTCATCAAAATCTTCTTCTTTATAAACAAATGAAGCCCCTGCTCCACCTAAAGTAAAGGATGCTCTAATTATCAAGGGAAATCCAAATTCCTGAGCTATTTCTTTACCTTTTAAATATGAATTAGCAGTGGCTTGAGGTGCCATTGGAACACCTATTTTAAGCATCAATTCTCTGAACTGCTCTCTATCTTCTGTAATATTTATGGCATCAATATCAACACCAATAATTTCTACATCAAAATCTTTCCAAATACCTTTTTCATCAGCCTCGATACATAAGTTCAAAGCGGTTTGACCTCCCATTGTTGGCAATACTGCATCAATTTGAGGATGGTCTTTTAGAATCTTAATTATTGATTTTGTATTAAGTGGCAATAAATACACATGATCGGCCATAGCGGGGTCTGTCATGATTGTTGCAGGATTAGAATTGATTAAAATAGTTTCAATTCCATCTTCTCTAAGCGATCGTAGTGCTTGAGTTCCTGAGTAATCAAATTCACATGCTTGCCCTATTACAATTGGACCTGAGCCAATAATTAGTATCGATTTAAGTTTTGGATTTTTTGGCATTTTTACTGGTTATATGTTGAATTTCAATTTTTTACAAAAATAGTAATCAGTAGATATAAAAAAAGGCATTACACTTAAGTAACACCTTTAAATTATCAACAATTGTTAATCATTATTTTTTATGTCTAGTTTCAGTTGAAACAGATAATTTTTTTCTTCCTTTAGCTCTTCTACGAGATAACACCTTTCTACCATTAGCAGAAGCCATTCTTTCTCTGAAACCATGTTTATTTCTTCTCTTTCTTTTTGATGGCTGAAACGTTCTTTTTGGCATTGTCTTATTTTTTTAAATCTGAATTGTATTTTTTAAAGCTATGGCTTTCCTCAAAACCGAGGGCAAATATACAAAGCCTTTACAACTTTGACAAAAGTAATTTGAAAAAAATTCGAATTATTTTTTCAGAATAGAAAAACCCATGCTAGACCCTTATTTATTTGGGCTAACAGGTCATCTTTGTTAAATATCTATAGATAGATTTTAATAAAAATTTAGTTTCTTTGCACTCTTAAAACAATAAATTTGTTTAGTTTTAAACTAAACAACACTTTTTACTATTAGAAAATTTAATATCATGTACAATAAAATCATAAAACTTATCATTGCTGCGGGAATCATCGCTTTTGCTGTTTATCAATTTACAGAAGGCTATATAGGCAATGGCATTATGCTTATTCTTCTATCATTCATTTTTATATTCCTTTATTTTAAAAATGAATTTATATTACTCGCATTTTTAAAATTACGTAAACAAGATTTTGAAGGTGCTAAAAAATGGTTAAATAAAATTAAAAATCCTGAAACTGCTTTAGTAACCAAACAACAAGGGTATTTTTATTATCTACACGGTATCATGGTATCGCAAAGTAATGTGAATGAGGCAGAGAAACATTTTAAAAAAGCTATTTCTTTAGGTCTGTCTATGGATCATGATTTAGCTATGGCAAAGTTAAATTTAGCAGGTATTGCTTTTTCTAAACGTAGAAAACAAGAAGCTCAAAAATTACTTACTGAAGCTACAAAACTAGACAAACAAGGCATGCTGACGGATCAAATTAAAATGATGAAGCAAAATATGAAGCAAGCCGCTGGACCGAACCAACATTATGGCGCTGGAGGATCTATTAGAGCTCAAAAACGAAGAGGATAAATATTCGTTTACTTGATTTGGTTATTGATATTGGGGTTTAATTTAATCAAATCTTCAATAAATGCCATTTTATTTTTCGGAGATATAATAATACTGCTGGATTTTCCATAATTTAATTCTATTCTATCTGTAATAGACGCTACTGGCAAAGACAGTAATGAATTGGTTTTTGAAATGGCTGTAATTTTTTCTATCTCAATATTTTTTTTAAACAAAAAACCGCATCTTATTTTTAAAGTTTTACCTTCAATTGTATAGTCTATATTGTAAAAAATATAGAGTAAAAATAAAAATGTTGATACGTGAATTATAGATATAATAAGTAAACTCTTAAAACTTGAGTTATTAACTACCTGAAAATAAGTGATTATTACAAAAAGAAAGAAAACAGCAAATAAAAGACCGTAACTAATTTTCGATTTATAAACCTTCATAGTTTGTTATCTCTTGAAGTCCAACACTAAATTAATCATAGTACCCATCCTTAGGGATATCAATTAAATAAGATTTTCTACTCTTATTATTCAAATGAGGCTCTCGCAACCAAGGGTTATGAAGCTTTAATATCTTATAATTAATACCAAAATTTTGCGCAAACTTAGAGAAATCTGTTACCGCGGTATCTACTTCAATCTTATATGTTGGAACACTATTATATAAATCCTTATCTCTAAAATTGAATCCGTATTTGGTAGGGTTTGATAAAATCTCTTTTAAAGCAACAATTCTGAATAAATAGCGACCGGTCTCCTCTCCCAACAACAAATCATAATAACCGGTTACACCTTGTTCTCTTAAGCGTCTGGATACTCCTGCATTGCCTGCGTTATATCCCGCTGCGGCTAATGTCCAAGTTCCTAATTCATCTTTAGATTTTAAAAGATATTTACAAGCTACTTCGGTAGCCTTTTCAAGATTATAACGTTCATCTACATTTTTATTAACCTCTAAACCGTTTTCTCTACCAGTGGCTGGCATAATTTGCCAAACACCTCTTGCTCCTGCAGGAGAAACCGCGTTTGTTAAACCACTCTCTATAACCGCTAAATATTTAAAATCGTCCGGAACGCCATGTTTAGCCAAAATAGGTTCAATAATTGGAAAATATTTTTTTGCACGTTTAAACATCAATAAACCATTAGATTGCCAATAGGTGTTTACCAACAACTCACGGTCCATTCGTTCTAAAATATCTGGATTTTTAAGTGGCATCGGCTCGCCTGCAAAATCTAAATTATCTGGCACTTGAAGTGCATAAACATTATAATCGTTTATAAGTTTAGTTTCAAAATTCTCATCGGTTGGAGCATCTTGCAGGGCATAAATAAATAATGCGCATAAACTTAATAATCCCACAAACGCCAATCCTTTCTGTATAATTTTCATCTTTACTAAGTTTGGTTTAAAGTTAAATAAAATAATTAGTCCTTTAAAATAATTTTGGGCAAATTCTCATTAAACCACTTGTATTTATTAATAATCATAATATGACTTCCGTTTTTTATAGTGACACAATTTGAGATATTTTTAATGGGAAATACAGGATCATTATCTCCATGAATATGAATAATATCTGGATTACAAGTTTCTTGATTCCAACAAACCATTTGCTCTATGGCCCAACTCAAATATGCACTATCATTAACAGATAAATATTTTTTGTACAGATCTAAACGTTTAGTCACATTATTCCCAAAGGCATATTTAGCAAAAACATCAATATTGCTTGCTAATTGTGTAGGGATTAATTTATACGCCTTAGTTGCTTTTGCTAAAAGCATCCGTTTAGGTAATTCGTGCATTGACTTTACACTAGACACAATAATTAATTTTCTAACCTTAACATGCTTGTCCATTTCTTGCACCAGTACACCTCCAAAAGACACGCCTAACAGCACGATGTTATCATGCTCAATACTTTTAGATATACGAAATGCATAATCACTAACAGACTCATTATCAATAGGTATAAGCCATTCCAAAAAATGCATTTCAAATTTATCTTTAGGCAGTTTAATATGCTCGAAAATTCTAGGACTTGCAGCCATTCCCGGCATGAAATAAACATGTATTAACTCTTGAACCATAAGGTATTAACCTTTAATTTTCTTTATTTTAACGATTTATTTTTGTACTTTTGCACAAAGTTAGAGAAATAGTACTCACTATTTTAGATTCCTAAGAAATAAAACAAAAAATGACCATGGTTGAAGCTGCAGAATTAATTGACAACGATTTTCTACGTCAATTTGAAATTAAAATTGATGATGATTTAGCGAAAATTGAATACTCATTACAAGAGCGAAAGATTTTTTTAACCAAACTAATTATTCCCGAAGGCATTAAAGACGAAGACTTTCAAAAAGAATTTTTAGCTTTAGTTTTTGAACAAATAGGGGAAAGAAACTTAAGCGTTGTACCAACGAGTCCTGAAATTGCAAAATTCGTAAGGAGTAACAGGAAATACAAACGCATGCTTCCTGTTGGCGTGAGAATATAAAAAGTTAGAAAAATATATAAAATCTGAAGTTAGTAGCTTCAGATTTTTTTGTTTTATATCGCCAGTTCATTAACAAACTCAAGCCTTACCAAACCATCGTCATCAATTTTAGTCAGTTCCACTTGGTGTAACGTATTTACTAATTTTGGATTCCAGGGTGCTTTTACTTTTACATAGTTTTCTGTAAATCCTTGGATATAACCTTCTTTATTTTCACTTTCAAACAAAACCGTTCTTGTCGCTCCAATCTGGCTTTCATAAAACGCGCGACGTTTTTTAACTGATAAGCCTCTTAACATTTTACTTCGCTTGCTCCTTACATTATTTGGCACAACATCTTCCATTTCAGCGGCTTCAGTGTTATCACGCTCTGAATATGTAAATACATGCAAATATGAAATACCCAAGCCGTTCAAGAAATTATATGTTTCTAAAAAATGTTCATCGGTTTCACCAGGAAAACCAACAATAACATCAACTCCAACACACGCATGCGGCATGACTTCTTTTATTTTAGAAACCCTATCCACATACAATTCGCGCATATAACGGCGTTTCATTTTTTTAAGTATGTCGTTGTTTCCTGATTGTAACGGAATATGAAAATGAGGCACAAATGCCCTTGATTTTGAAACCAAATCAATCGTTTCGTTTTTTAACAGATTGGGCTCAATTGAGGAAATTCTTAAACGCTCAATACCTTCTACTTTATCTAATTCGGTAACTAAATCTAAAAATGTATGTTCATGTTTTTTATTGCCAAACTCCCCCTTACCATAATCGCCAATATTAACACCTGTTAATACAATTTCCTTGATATTTTGCTTTGATATTTCTTTAGCATTTTTCAAAACATTCTCCATGGTGTCACTTCTCGAAATACCACGTGCCAATGGAATCGTACAATACGTACATTTATAATCGCAACCATCCTGAACCTTTAAAAAGGCACGGGTTCTATCTCCAACAGAATAACTTCCAACATAAAAATCGGCATCTTCTATTTCACAGGAATGTACTTCTCCGAAATCGTTTTTAGAAAGGTCGTTTATATAATCTGTAATCTTGAATTTCTCAGTAGCACCAAGCACCAAATCCACACCATGAACGTCTGCCAAATCTTGTGGTTTTAGTTGTGCATAACAGCCAACAGCAGCCACAAAAGCATCTGGGTTCGATTTTTGTGCTTGTTTTACAATGGTTTTAAATCGCTTATCTGCATTCTCGGTTACCGAACAGGTATTTATCACATAAATATCTGCTTTTTCAGAAAAATCGACTCTATCAAACCCTTCATTATTAAAATCCCTGGCAATTGTTGATGTTTCCGAAAAATTCAGTTTGCAACCTAAAGTATAAAATGCGACTCTTTTATTCATTTGCTTTTTGTCATTCTGAACTTGTTTCAGAATCTTATAAAATTTACCTTTACATTTGTCATTTTAGATGAAATAAAATTTCGTTTAAGAGATATTTCGACTTTAGCTTATCTTGAGCGAAGTCAAAAGGCTAAAAAATGACATTAGCGTGCAAATTTACAACTAATAAGTTATATGATAAAACATGTTTCACAACAAATAATTAGCTATTTATCAATTAGTTGTATTGCATTATTCTTTTTTTCATGTGGAAACAATTCGAACTCAGACAAAGACCATTTAGTGTTTCGCTATAATGAATACGCAAACATCAATACTTTAGACCCTGCTTTTTCAAGAACGTTACAAGACAATTCGGTTTGTAATCAATTATTCAATGGTTTGGTGCAATTGGATAGCGATTTGAATATTCTACCATGCATTGCCAAAAACTGGACTATTTCTGATGATGGCCTTACGTATTCATTTTCATTACGTGAAAATGTCTATTTTCATAAACATCCTTTATTTGGAAAAGATTCTACCAGAACAGTTATTGCTCAGGATTTCAAGTACAGCCTTAACCGTTTAAGAGATGAAAAAATTGCTGCTCCCGGAAGTTGGGTTTTAAATAAAGTGGAAGATTTTAAAGCTATCAACGACACCCTTTTTGAGATGACTTTAAAACAACCATTCCCTGCTTTTATAGGGTTGCTGACCATGAAATATTGTTCGGTTGTTCCAAAAGAAATAGTTGAACATTATGGTAGTGAATTCCGTTCTAAACCCATTGGCACAGGACCTTTTAAATTTAAGCGTTGGGAAGAAAACATCAAACTCGTTTTTAGAAAAAATCAAAACTATTTTGAGAAAGACGAAACAGGCAAGCCACTACCCTATTTAGAAGCTGTAGCAGTTACTTTTTTACCCGATAAACAGAGTGAATTCTTGCAGTTTGCTCAAGGCAATATTGATTATATATCTGGGTTAGACGCCTCATATAAGGACGAACTATTAACAGCAGATGGACGGCTTCGAGATTCCTATGCTGAAACTGTTAATATGATCAGGGGACCATATTTAAATACAGAATATTTAGGATTCTATTTGGGTTCTAGCACTCCAGAAATACAATCAGAATTAATTAGAAAAGCCATTAACTATGGTTTTGATAGAAAAAAAATGATGATTTATTTACGAAACGGCATTGGAAACCCTGCAAATGGCGGTTTTATTCCTATTGGGCTTCCTGGCTATAATAAATCCATTGGTTTTTCATACCAACCAGAAAAGGCAAAGCAATTAGTCGAGCAGTTTAAAAAAGAAAGCGGTATAACCAATCCTGAAATAAGTTTAGTAACAACAAGTAATTACCTGAGTTTTTGTGAATTTATTCAACGAGAATTAGAAAAAACAGGACTAACAATTAACGTTGATGTGATGCCCGAGGCTACTTTAAGATCAGCTAGATCAAACGGAAAAGTAGACATGTTTAGAAGCTCTTGGGTTGCTGACTATCTAGATGCAGAAAATTATTTATCTATATTTTACAGCAAAAATTTTGCTCCAAATGGGTCTAACTATTTTCACTATAAAAGCACTCAATTTGACAGTTTATATAATAGAGCGTTTAATGTAACACATATTGAAGAACGAAAACATTTATATACAACCATGGATTCTTTGGTTATGCAAAAAGCGCTTATGGTACCTTTATTTTATGATGAAGTGGTTCGTTTTACTAGAAAAAATGTAAAAGGTTTAGGTATTAACCCTATTAATTTATTGGATTTAAAACGGGTAAAAAAAGATTAATACCAATTCTACATTGAAATTACTGTAAAAGAAATTGATGATTTTTTTCTTTATACGAAGTAGAAAAGTAAAGCATAGCCATATCCCGATAGCTATCGGGAACGGTTTCCTTTTATATTGATATAGAAAGGAAGAAAGGGCATTTTATTGCGGTCATTTCAATGCAGAATTGGTATAATTATCGTCTTCTATATGTTTACCAATATCATTGATTTCATCTTTAATAACTAGAACAGACTTTTCCCATTGTCTTTTCAACACTATATAGAATAAACCTGGAAATGAAATCCCAAATGAAATGGCTATTATACTTAAACTAAATAAACTGTCCCAATTAACACTTAAATCAAATAGCTCATCTGCAACTGCAACAACAGCTCCACCAACTGCTGACCCTGCATAATACAGACCAATTCCTAATAGACCATACAACCATCTGTTCCTATAATAGTCTTGCGCCAGTTCATAATAATATTTACCAATAAAGAAAATCACCAAAATCCCTAACATAAATTCTTCTTAGTTTTTTACAAAATAATAAATATCATCATCTCCCTTTCCGCCTACGCGCTTGGATACAAAATAACCAGATGTATTATCTGAATTCATAATTAGGGATAAATCATCTTTATTGCTATTTAAGGGTTTTGGTAACTTTACAGCTTTTTGAAAAACTCCCGATTCATTCATTTTGCTTTTATAAATATCAAATCCGCCATAACCACCAGGTCTATTTGATGCAAAATACAGAATGTTTTCGGCACTCATAAATGGAAACATTTCTCTACTATATGAATTAGCTTTACTACCTAAGTTTTTTGGCGTACTATATTCGTTTTCACCAAAAATATCTACCATAAAAATATCCGAACCTCCCTTAGTTGTTTCTTTTCCACCTCTAAGATTTGAAGTAAAATAAAGTGCTTTTCCATCATAACTCAACGCAGGGTGTGCATAGGAATATTTTGGATTACAAAAAGGCAGAACTTTAAAGTTAGTCCAACCTAAACCAGCTTTAAATTCTCCAACTTTAATATGAAAATTGGTTTCTTTAAAATCGCCTTTAGGCATATTTTTTCTAGTGTAATGAGTTGTTATATAAATTAATTTTCCATCGGGAGAAATAGCAGCACTGGTAATTCCAGCAATCTGCGCCTTTGAGTCTATTTGTATAGGATTAACATTTATAATACTTCGTTCCTCAGACAAATCTGCTTCAAAAACGGTTAATACAGGATTACCTTCATACCTTTTCACCTTGCCTCTTTTATCAATAAAATAAGATGTATAAATGATTTTATTATCACCAAAAGGCATTAAACCAAAGTGTGCATTTTCAGTATTTATTTTTAAATTTTTAACGGTATAATCTTCAGTTTGCGAAAAACTTAAGACACTACTTAAAAAGATGATATAATAGAATTGTTTAAGCATAAAGCATTGTACTATACACAAATATACAAATCTTTAGCTAGTATTAATCTCACAAATACTTAAGAGTAAAGCGGAAATACTAAAAACAAGGAAAATTGGATTGGCAAAGTTTTCAAAAGCTTCTTTACAAAACGTCATGAAATGCTAGAAAGGCAAGGTGCTAACCATTACTCTCTTCTGTACTTTTTGGTTTCTTCAAATACATGTTCCAAAATAGCTTGGTCTTGTTCCGAAAATTCAATACCGCGTCTGGACATCACTACTTTAGCAACTTCAAACACTTTTTTGGTTAAATAAGTAGTGAAGCCACTACTGCCACCCCAGCTAAAGCTTGGTACAAAATTTCTTGGAAATCCACTACCATAAATATTAGCACTTACTCCTATAACAGTCCCTGTATTAAACATGGTATTGATACCACATTTACTATGGTCTCCCATCATAAGCCCACAAAACTGCAATCCTGTTTTTGCAAAACCTTCGGTCTGGTAATCCCACAAACGGACTTCAGCGTAATTGTTTTTTAAATTAGAATTGTTAGTATCTGCTCCTAAATTACACCATTCGCCTAAAACAGAATTCCCTAAGAAACCATCATGTCCTTTATTAGAATATGCAAAAAGAACAGAATTATTAACCTCTCCACCAACCTTACTATAAGGACCAATAGTGGTAGGGCCATAAATTTTAGCTCCCATTTTAACCGTGGCATTTTCACATAAAGCAAATGGACCACGTACACTAGAACCTTCCATGATTTCTGCATTTTCACCTATATATATAGGACCATTGCTCGCGTTAAGTGTTGCAAACTCTAGTTTAGCACCTTCTTCTATAAAAATATTTTCTGGTGCTAAAATATTATTGCTCGCAGGAATAGGTTGCGATGTTCTATCTTTTGTTATAAAGTTAAAATCATCTTGAATAGCTTCTCCGTTTTTAGAAAAAATATCCCAAGTATTTTCAATTTTAATAATAGCGTCACTAAATTCAATAGCTTCATATGTATCGAAATCAATATCGTCTTGTGTTTCTTTAGTAAAAAACGCAATCACATCTTCTCCGTTAAAAATAGCCTGATTTTCTTTTAAACTCTTAATTCTTTCTATTAATTCTAAATTAGGCAAATAGGATGCATTAATCATAACATTCTCATCCATTTCTACCATTGGATATTTATCAGATAAATAATCTTCTGTAACGGTTGTAGTCGTAGAATCTAAAAAAGATTCCCACTTTTCTCGAATAGTTAAAATGCCAACACGTATATCTGCAACTGGTCGCGTAAATGTAAAGGGTAACAAATTGTTTCGCGAAGGACCATCAAATAGAATATAATTCATAATAAAATTAGAAGTTTTATGTCTTTCAACTTTTTTTCATACGTTCAAAAATAGGCTAATTCTATAAAATAAAAAAGCCTTCAGTTTTAAATATGAAGGCTTAAATATATAATTACTTTACTGAAGTTTATTTTTTAAACTTAGCGTATTTAGTTTTGAACTTATCAATACGACCTGCTGTATCTACTAATTTAGATTTACCAGTGTAGAAAGGATGAGATGTTCTAGAAATCTCCATTTTAACTAATGGGTATTCAACACCATCAACATCAAGAGTTTCGTTAGTACTTGCAGTAGATTTTGTTAAAAACACATCATCGTTAGACATATCTTTAAATGCTACTAATCTATAATTTTCTGGGTGTATACCTTTTCTCATCGCTAAATGCTTTAATTCTTTTCAATTTTGGAAGTGCAAATTTAAGTATTTTTTATAAATGAACAATATTTTTTTTAATTTTTATTTTGATTCCTATTTCCATGGAAACAACAATTTAAACGAAAACCATAAAGCGCTGCTAAAAGCCATTTTTTTTTATTTAAATGTAACGTTTCCCTATCTTTGATTACTAACTATACAACTAACAAATTAATTAAATATTATGGAAAAATCTTTAAAATCAATGGCTACTAATTATGGTTTGTATTTAGGAGTAGCATTAACTTTACTAACTGTTTTATCTTACGCTATAGATTTAACTCTTATGACCAATATGTGGTATGGGATATTCATCCTTTTAGTTGTTATCGTTTTCGGAGTTATTTCGGTTGCTAAAACCAAACAAGCACAAAACGGATTTGCATCTTTTAAACAAGCTTTCTCATCTTATTTTATAACAGTGGTCATTGGATTGGCAATAAGTACTTTTGTTTCATATTTATTATTCAATTTTATAGACCCTGAAGCTGCTGCTACTATAAAAGAGCAAACTATAGAAAAAACAGTTGAATTGCTAGAAGGCTTTAATACACCTACCGATGTTATAGCACAATCCGTAGAACAAATTGAATCTCAAAATCAATATTCTATTGGTAATATTTTAAAAAGTCTAGCGGGTTCTTTAGTGCTTTTTAGCATTATAGGGTTAATAGTTGCTGCGGCATTGAAAAAAAGTAATCCAGACGCCGAATAAATTCAGTATTTTTGAATTTTATATTTTGAAACTAAATGAATATATCTGTAGTTATACCACTACTTAACGAACAAGAGGCTTTAAAGGAATTACATAGTTGGATTGCTAAAGTGATGCTTTCCAATCAGTTTTCATACGAAATTATTTTTATTGATGATGGCAGCACAGATGATTCATGGAGCATTATCTCTAAATTATCAAAGCAAGATAAAAATGTAAAAGGTATTCGCTTTTTAAAAAACTTTGGAAAATCTCAAGCTTTACATGCTGGTTTTGAAACAGCTCAAGGCGATGTAATCATTACTATGGATGCCGATTTACAAGACAATCCAGACGAAATTCCAGAACTTTATAACATGATTATAAACGATGGATTTGATTTGGTTTCAGGCTGGAAAAAGAAACGATACGATTCGGTTATTTCAAAAAATCTACCTTCAAAATTATTCAATTGGGCAGCAAGAAGAACATCCGGTGTTAAATTGAATGATTTTAATTGCGGACTTAAAGCCTACAAACTTGATGTTGTAAAAAACATTGATGTTAATGGAGAAATGCATCGCTATATACCCGTACTTTCAAAAAATGCTGGATTTACAAAAATTGGCGAAAAAGTGGTACAACACCAAGCACGAAAATATGGCGTAACAAAATTTGGGATGAATCGCTTTATACATGGATTTCTTGACTTAATAACCATTTGGTTTTTATCACGTTTTGGCAAACGCCCTATGCACTTATTTGGAGCCTTAGGATTTATAATGTTTGCCATTGGTTTCGGGTTTGCTCTATATCTTGGTATTGATAAATTATTTTTAAACCCAATGGGAAGACTCATTACAGAACGCCCTCAATTCTATATATCACTTGTAACCATGATTATTGGTACTCAGTTTTTTGTTGCTGGTTTTTTAGGCGAAATCATTTTACGCACAAAACAAGACAAAAAGCGTTATTTAATTAAAGATGAATTAAATTTAAGTTAGAATAAATCAAAAATGGTTTCATTTATTTCAAAATGATGTCTTTTTGAAAATTATTCTTTCACAATTGATTACTTTTGCAATCTAATTTTTATACAACTTATGATACACATTGAACCAAAAATCTTAGACAGAATAAATGCATGGCTAACTCCTGCTTTTGATGAAAAAACGCAAACAACCATCAAAGAAAGCATTGCCAATAACCCTGAAGATATTCAAGAAAGTTTTTATAAAGATTTAGAATTTGGTACTGGTGGTATGCGAGGCATAATGGGCGTAGGAACCAATCGTATAAATAAATATACTTTAGGAAAAAGCACCCAAGGTTTAAGTGATTATTTACACAAATCATTTCCAAATGAAACACCAAAAGCTGTTATTGCTTACGATTGTAGACATAATAGTAAAACCTTAGCAAAAGTTGTTGCCGATGTATTTTCGGCAAATGGTATCGAGGTTTATTTATTTGAAGACTTAAGAGCAACTCCTGAATTATCTTTTGCAGTTAAGCATTTAAATTGCCACTGTGGTATTGTTTTAACGGCATCTCATAATCCTCCAGAATATAACGGCTACAAAGTATATTGGCAAGATGGTGGACAATTAGTCCCTCCACATGATAGTGCTGTGATTAATACGATTGATGCTTTGGAATATTCAGATATTAAATTTGAAGCTAATAATAATCTTATACATTATATAGGAAAAGATGTTGATGATGTGTTTATTGGTGCTTCAGTTGAAAATGGATGCGTCGGTGCAAAACAACCGGCTAAAGATGACTTGAAAATTGTTTTTACATCACTTCACGGAACTTCAATTACAGCAGTTCCAGAAACGCTAAAACGTGCAGGTTACAAAAATGTACACATTGTAAAAGAACAAGAAGTGCCTGATGGCGATTTCCCAACAGTAAAATCACCAAATCCAGAAGAACCAGCTGCTTTAAAAATAGCCTTGGAATTAGCTGAAAAAGTAGGTGCGGATATTGTTATTGGTACTGACCCCGATTGTGATAGATTAGGCGTGGCAGTGCGTAATTCTAAAAACGAATTGCAATTGCTTAACGGAAATCAAACCATGTTGATGATGACAGATTTCTTGTTAAAACAATGGAAATCAGAAGGAAAAATAAAAGGCAAAGAATTTATTGCGTCTACAATTGTATCAACACCTATGCTAACCAATTTAGCTAAATCGTATGGCGTTGACAGTAAAATTGTATTAACTGGATTTAAATGGATTGCTAAACTGATTCATGATTTCCCAGAATTAAATTTTGTTGGTGGAGGGGAAGAAAGTTTCGGATACATGGTTGGCGATTTTGTTCGCGATAAAGATGCGGTAACCTCTACCCTATTAGCTTGTGAAATTGCAGCGATTACCAAATCAAATGGTAGTTCTTTTTACGATGAACTTATCAAACTTTATGTAGAGCATGGTTGTTATAAAGAAAAATTGGTGTCATTAACTAAAAAAGGTATTGAAGGTGCCGAAGAAATTAAACAAATGATGACTGATGCTCGTGAAAACCCAATTAAAGTAGCTAATGGCTCTAAGGTTGTTAAACTTGAAGATTATGATTTATCGGTGTCTAAAAACATGATTACTGGTGAAGAAAGCAGTATTGATATTCCGAAATCGAATGTTATTATTTACTATTTAGAAGATGGAAGCCAAATTGCTTTGAGACCAAGTGGAACAGAACCAAAAATAAAATTCTACGTGAGTGTAAATACGCCATTAAAATCTGTAGAAGATTATGATGCTGTAGAAGCCAAACTCGATGCTAAAGCTGATGCTATTTTAAAAGATATGAATCTTATTTAATGAATCACTTTTTTAACATTCTAAGGTACGCAAAACCTTATAAACATTATGCAATAGGACACATTATATCTAATGTGTTTTTTGCTTTATTTGGCACATTATCATTCGTTGCCTTAAAACCTATGCTAGATGTTATTTTTGAAAAAGGAAATATCCCTCCTTCAGAAAAGCCAATATATACTGGTTTTATGGAAATTGGTGAATATGCTGAAAATTCTTTGGCGTTTATGATGAATGAATTCACAGGTGGCGATAAATCTAAAGCTTTATTATTCGTTATTGGATTGATTATAGTAATGTTCTTGCTTAAAAATATTGCTGGTTATTTAGCAAATTACTTCTTAGTATTTCTGCGCAATGGTGTTATAAGAGATCTAAGAAATAAGGTTTACAAAAAAACCATAGAATTACCCTTATCTTATTTATCAGAACAAAAAAAGGGGGATATTTTATCAAGAGTTACTGCGGATGTATTCGACTTGCAATATTCATTTTTATCTGTACTCGAACTTATCATAAGAGAGCCTTTAACTATTATATTTACCATAATAGCGATGCTTATAATCAGTCCACAACTAACGTTATTTGTATTTATTTTCATTCCAATAATGGGAATTATTATCTCAAGAATAGGAAAAAGTTTAAAACGTAAATCTGATAGAGTACAGAAAGAACAAGGTGTGTTTTTATCTACTTTAGAAGAAACCTTAACAGGGTTACGAATCATTAAAGGTTTTAGTGCAGAAAACAAATTCAATGAAAAATTTCAAGAATCCACCACCCGATTTTATCATTTTTCAAACAAGCTTTTAAACAGGCAAAATTTAGCATCGCCAACTAGCGAATTTCTAGGTATTCTAATGATTGCTGTCATTTTATGGTATGGTGGGAATTTAGTGCTTGGTGGAGATACAAACTCATTATTAAACGGCAGTACTTTTTTGGTGTATATGGGATTATCATATAATATTTTAACGCCTGCAAAAGCCATATCTCGTGGACTTTACAACATTAAAAAAGGTGGTGCTGCTGCAGAACGTATTCAAGAAATTATAGATGCACCTAATCCTTTAAAGGATAAACCAAATGCTATTGAAATAGACGGTTTCAACAATCAGATTGAATTCAAAAATATCTTTTTCAAGTATCAAGACGAATACGTTTTAAAAGATTTTTCATTAACTATTCCAAAAGGAAAGACCGTAGCATTAGTTGGACAATCAGGAAGCGGAAAATCAACAATAGCAAACCTCATCACCAGATTTTACGATGTCAATGAAGGTGAAATTTTAATTGACGGTACTAACATTCGTAATTTAACTACAAGTTCATTACGCAGTCAATTAGGCATTGTAACCCAAGACGCTATTCTTTTTAATGACAGCATCAAAAACAACCTAAAACTAGGAAAAGACGATGCCACTGATGAAGCCATTATTGAAGCTCTAAAAGTTGCCAATGCTTGGGAATTTGTTAAAGATTTACCTGAAGGCATAGAAACCAATATAGGCGATGCTGGCAATAAGCTTTCTGGTGGACAAAAACAACGTTTAAGTATTGCGAGAGCGGTTGTTAAAAGTCCTCCTATTATGGTTTTAGACGAGGCAACTTCTGCTCTAGATACCGAAAGTGAACGCCTTGTTCAAGTAGCTTTGGAAAACATGATGAAAAACAGAACATCCATTGTTATTGCACACCGATTATCTACCATTCAAAGTGCAGATGAAATTATAGTACTGAACAAGGGAGAAATAGCGGAACAAGGAAAACACAACGAACTTATAGCCAAAAATGGTATTTATAAAAAGCTTGTGGATATGCAGAGTTTTGAATAACAATTAAGGGTGTATAAATAAAAAAAGGATAGAGATTTGGGGGCTTCTATCCTTTTTTCGTTTTTGTTAGACTTGGGGAAGACTAACAACATAAGTAGGTTTCTGGTACAAACATAAAACATAAATACATATGCTACAAGAAAAAATGTATTTAATCGTTATTTAATTACGCTTTATCGATAAAATAAATAGTAAATCATTGAATTTCAATCATTTACTATTTTTATAAAAATCTTTAAAAAACTGCTTAAACTTTTAGTATATTCATTAGTCTAAAGACTAAACAATTTTTGTGACCGACGAAGCACAACTATTAGAACAATTAAAATCTGAAACCCATAAGAATCAAGCCTTTAAAGCACTATTAACGCTTTATAAGGAACGTTTATATTGGCACATACGAAATATTGTAAAATCTCATGATGATGCCGATGATGTCCTTCAAAACACGTTCATAAAAATTTTTAAGAACATTAATAATTTTAAAGGAGATAGTAAATTGTTTTCCTGGATGTATCGTATTGCCACTAATGAATCCATCACATTTATTAATAAAAAAGCAAAACGATTACAAGTCAGTAATGAAGAAGTTCAAAACTTGGCAATTAATAATTTAGCATCAGATGTTTATTTTGAAGGTAACGCCATTCAACTTAAACTTCAACGAGCCATTGCAACTTTGCCCGAAAAACAACGATTGGTTTTCAATATGAAATATTTTGAAGACTTAAAGTATAAAGATATGTCTGAAATACTAGAAACCAGCGAAGGTGCATTAAAGGCATCTTACCATATTGCAGTAAAGAAGATTGAAGCCTATTTAACTCATAATTAAACCTTTTGAATCTATTTTAGTCAAAGAGGCAATAGCAATTAAGTAATGAAAAACAAAAATTTACATAACATAAAATCTGCGGGATTTAAAACCCCTAAAGATTATTTTGAGTCTTTTGATGACAAAATTTTCAGTAAATTGAATAAGGAAAATCATTTAGAATCCATTAAAAAAACTGGATTTAAAGTACCTGATGATTATTTTGAATCTTTAGATGAACATATTCTAGATAATAATTTAAGTGAGAAAGAAACTAAAGTAATTCAACTATTTTGCAAAAGAAACTTAGTTTATATATCAAGTATTGCCGCTGCTATACTATTATTATTTAATCTTTCTATTTTTGAAAATACACCATCTTTTAATACTTTAGATATAGAAACAGTTGAAAATTATATTTTAGATGAAAACATTAGTTCTTATGAAATTGCAGCATTATTAAGTGATGAACATGAAGAAAACATTATAATTGACTATTCGATTGACGAAGATAACATTGAAGAATATCTATTAAATAACGCTGACATAGAAGCGCTAATGATAGAATAATACATATAATATAATGAAAAAACTACTCCCCATCATATTCTTTCTGTTTGTGTCATTGAACATAACAGCACAAGACAAGAACAAAGAACGTATAAAAGCCTTAAAGGTATCTGTAATTACTGAAAAGCTTGACCTAACTGAAAAAGAAGCACAACAGTTCTGGCCTATTTACAATGCACATGAAAAAGAAACTTCTGAAATTAGATTTAAAGAGGTGAAAGCCATTAGAAAAGAAATAAGAGAGCACAGTGATACCATGACTGATGAAAAGGCTAACGAACTATTAACAAGATTGAAAAAAGCTGAAATTAAAATGCATAATTTACGCATGGAATTTGCCAATAATCTTTCAGGTATTTTATCTCCAAAAAAAATAATTCTTCTCAAAATAGCTGAAGATGATTTTAAAAAGAAAATGTTTGAAGAGTTGAGAAAAAGAAGAAAAGAGAGAGGTTAGTAATATCCTTATTCTGAGTAATTTTTATGTCAAGAACATCATAAAAATACAGCAAATATTTATTACGGTAGTCATTTACTAAATTTCCCTCTTAAGTATATTGATATGCCGCTTTAAGCGTTCCACATCAATCTCCAAAGTACCATTATAAACCCCTCGTATATAACCGTCTTTATCAACTAAAACAAAATTTTCGGTATGTATAAAATTGCTTTCATCTTGAGTTTTGGTAAAATCTTCATCAGCAAAATAGCCAGTTCTTGCCATATTATAAAGCGCATCTTTATCGCCAGTTAACAAATGCCATTTTTCAGGATTCACATTATTTTTCGACCCATAATCTTTTAAAACAGAAACAGAATCTTTCCAAGGCATTACGGTATGGGACAGTAATTTTATAGCGTCATCATTTTTATAACCCTCCTGTAAAATTGCCATGTTTTTAGTGAGTTTCGGACAAATACCAGGGCAACTTGTAAAGAAAAAATCTGCTATATATATACAGCCTTTATAGGTCATATTAGTAACCGTTTCTCCATTTTGATTTATAAATGAAAATTCTGGGATTTTATGATTTGGTTTGTCCCATTCTGGAGTAAAATCTGCGGTATTGAAATAGGGCAAACTTAAAACGGACTGTTCAGCCTTCTTTTCTTTACAAGAACAAAACATTATCAGCAGTAAAAAACTTATATATTTCAATTTAAAATTCATTGCACAATTAATAAGATTCCTGCCTTCACAGGAATTATCATTTAACTTCATCACTATCAATTGTTACTGTATAGCATTTCTTTAACCCAATCAATCCAAAGCGTTCATTATTTACGACTTCATAATTAGCTTTAATAGTGCCATCATTTTTCCACATACGTTGACGACCTATTTCTTTTCCAGCAATGTAATTGAAATCTCTAAACATTTTACCGTTCTTGTACCACTCTTTTACAATACCATGAAATTCACCTTTATCATTAAAATGATATTCAAACTTTTGAGTTCCATCGTTCCACCAAGATTTATGAATCCCAGTTTTAAAACCTTCTTTATAAAAACGCTCAATCAATTTATCTCCGCTTCTATACCATTGCTTTTCATATCCGTGTTTCCTGCCTTCAACATATTCAATTTTAGACTTAAATGTTTCAGTTTCATAATAGGTAACTAATACACCATTAAAAGGGCTTTTATTAAAAAACAAAACTCCATTATCTAACTTCAAATCCATATCCGAAGCATCTACAATTTGTGACTTAGAAGATGTATTACAACTAAAAGTTATTAGACAAATAATGGCGATATATAAACGATTTATTTTCAATTAACGAGATATGTTTCCAGCTGTTCCAAAATAGCCATTACCATTTATATAAGGGTCTTGATTGGTAATGTGATAATGATAAATCCCATTAGGAAAATCTGGTGTTGCTGAAGTATGCCCATGATAAGCATCTAAATCACTATTTGTTATGGTTTTTCCATTTTCAATTGGGCCGTAAACAGGAAACCCATCTGATAATAATCCTAAAAAGGCATCTTCTCCAAATTGTTGAGTTAAATATGTTGGTTCAATATGATAATGGTATTGATCTCTGCCCGTTGGATGCCCTAAATACTGATCGAAAGAATTAATTTCATTGGTTAATGGTTGGTTTGGCCCAGCATATTGATTAAAAAATACCACACCATTTCTTGAAATACCAATAGGTCCTAAAGGAGTTGCTTGTTTACTAGATGCCTCTTTGGGATTAAGTGTGATGGTAAACACAATGTTTTGCTCTGCAATTTCATTCGGGTTTTTATTCCAACTGGAATTTGTTCCACTATAAACCTCATAAAGTGGGTTGCTGGTTGGCCAATATGGACTTGAATGGTTTGGTAAATCAGCAGTCGTAAATGTTACTGTATTTCCACTAACCTCATACGACAACCCAGTACCTTCAAACTTTGAAAGCACAGAAGTGATATCATAATCTGTATCGTCAACCATTTCTTCGTCATCATCATCCATTTCATCAGTAACACTATCATCACTACCGCTACAAGCTACCAATGTGAAAATACCTAACATTATTATACCAGTTATTCCTATTATTCCTATTGGCTTTTTAAATAGTTTTTTCATATTTAATTTTTTAAATTTATCTTTTTCCTATAACAATTTCTGCTGTATTTTCATTATCAATTTTCGCGTCTTTACTAAAATTATAGACCATAACTATGTTTAAAACAAGTAATATTATTACTATGATAAACAATAAGGTAATTATTAATTTACTTCGGTTAGACTTCATTGTCTTTAATATGGAACTCATTTAAACTTTTAGATGCCACTATCAAAAAAAACTTGCGCTTAAACTAGAATTTATTTAATGAACTACCTCGACCCAAGGGTACGAGGTAGTTCATTAACTGTTCAAATGTTGGTGGCTGTTTTCTATAGTCCCTGTTTTCTGATTGTCCAAAAGAACTATTTGAACACATAGTGTTATCCCAAAAACCAATACTGCTGTTTTTAATGTGTTACTTTTCATCTTAAATTTTTTATTGTTATGAACTTTTAGATGTCTTTATATTTTGAAACTTGTGCCTTGTATTGTAAAAAAAAGCATAAAAAAAAGACCCTCAATGTTTTTGAAGGTCTCTTACCAAATTAAATGCTATTTCTAAATTATTACTGTTTTGGTGGTGGCGGTCTGTTTCCATCTCGCTCTCCAAGATGTGGAGGTCTATGGCGATTAGTACCTTCTCTACGTGGTGGCCTTTGATTTCTGTCACCTTTACGAAGTGCATCATTTATTATCTTACTGAATTTTTCTTTTTGTTTATCGTTACACAATTCCTGAACACTTCTAAAATGTCTAAACACTTCTAAGTCCTTTGCCTTTTCTTTTTCACCAATTAGGGTGGCAATAGAATCTATATTTACATTCATTAAAGAAGCATCAGACAAGCCTTTAAACAAGTCGTCTTTTAAAACTCTAATACCTTCAGACAAACCTCGCATGTTTTGATGATGCTCTTTCCCAAGTGCTCTAAATTGTTCTTTTTGTAATTCATCAAACCCAAGTTCCTTTACCAAAAAATTGCCTGGTCGGTTTGATCCTTTAGCATCTTCTTTTTCGCCATTTCCTAAATAATTATAAAGAAAGAAAGCATTCACTATAATTAAAAATATGAGTAAAATGTATAAGAGTAAATTATTTTTCTTCATGACTCATTAATTTAATATTGAAGTGTCATCATCACTTGTTGATAATCCATAAGTCTCAGCAAAATCATTAAGGTTTTCATCATAAGATGACGAATCAATTTGAGTAAACGCCACAACATTTAAAATAACAACACAAACTAAAGTAGCCAGTTGCAATTTTGGCGATAACCAATTCCAAACGTTTACCGTTTCTTCTTTTTCCGTAAATAAATGTTGCATGGTCTTATCCTTAAAAAAAGGAGACACGCTTACGGTTTTAATAGCATCCATAGCACCTAAAGTGTTATCTATTTTGCTTTGTATGTTTTTATTTGTGTCCATTTTACTGTGTTCTATTATTTTAGATGCAATAATTTTAAAAAACTTGCGTTAGTTTTATCTTTTTATTTTTGTTTTTTTCATCTTTAAGGTGTCATCCATTATTTACAAACAGAGCTTCAATTTATATTTCAGGAACGCATTTCATTTTTATAAAAATTTTCTAGAGTATCCTGTAAATTCTTTTTCGCCCTAAACATTAACGACTCTACAGACGATAAACTTTTCTCGGTAATATCGCAAACTTCCTGATAACTCATACCATCCACTTTACTTAACGTAAACACCACTTTCTGAGCTTCTGGCAATTGATTTATGGCCTTAAAAAGTGTTTCACTTCGCTCTTTGTTTTCCAATAAAACCCCAGGATGGTTCATTTCGGTAAAATATTTGGTTTTATCCATCGGGATTTCATTCCCCGTAATAGACTGCAAAAAGGCAAAACGCTTTTTAGTATTCCGCTTTCTAATAAACTCTAAACATTTGTTTGTTGCAATCCTGTAAACCCAAGTAGATAGTTTAGAATGGCCATTAAATTTATTAATAGAATTAAAAACCTCAACAAAAACCTCTTGTGCAATATCCTCAGCATCGGCTTTATTGGGTACAAAAGAAATACAAGTAGCAAACACTTTCTGCTGAAAATCGTCAATTAACTTCCCATACGCATTGGCGTTATGGTTTCTCAATCCCTCAATAAATTCGTTTTCAGTCAAAAATTACAAATCTGGATTAGATTCCCGTCTACTCGGGAATGACAATTTCAATCGAAACACCAAAGCTATGCTTTGATGAAAGCTTTTTCTGTTTAGATGCTATTAAAATTTAAAACTTGCGCTTCAATATTACCAATTTCAAAATTTGTTTTTGGGCGTAACCCAAGGGTCGGGCTTTCACTACTCGCTCCCTCCTATCGTCGGGGAGCTCAAACAAACCGTTCAATCCCTTACGCACTATTCCGCTAAAGTAGGTTTACACCAAAAGCTCCTAACCAATCCGCAAGAGTCAGCAATGTAAAGAAATAACTAATAGAATTGCAGCCAAACCAAGCAAATAGTCAACACCCATTTCCAATGCGGTAGGAATGGTCAATCTACAGAAATAAATAACGAAAAAAGTAATCACGACCCACAGCATCAAGCGCGACGTTTCGAAAGTGCATGGCGTTTTATTGCGGTCATTTCAATACAGAATTGATATAAGCAATTTCATCAGATTGCTATAATTTTTTGGCTTGGTTTATACTGAGCGCAGTCGAAGGGCTTTCAATCAAGTCAAAATGAACATAAAAAAACAAAATCAGGTTCTTGTTATATCGAACGCATGTGGAACATAACATTAGAAAACAACACCTAAATTATGAGATGTCTCCTATCGTCGACATGACAAAAAAGCGTCATTTTACCAAAGAAACTCCACAAACTTTTAAACCCTTAATCAAATAAAAAATTAAACATTTTAAACGTACCTTTGCACCCTTATTTACACACGATGCGATTACACAGAAATTTATGCTTTGCGGTTATTGATGGTTTAACCCTAATTTTTAACGAAGGCAAGTATGCCGATAAAGTTATACAACAACTATTAAAACGGGATAAACGTTGGGGAGCAAGAGACCGAGGTTTTGTTGCCGAAACCACTTATGAAATGGTACGTTGGAAACGCCTTTATGCTGAAATTGCAGAAGTTAAAGAACCTTTTGATCGCGATAACCTGTGGCGTATGTTTGCTGTTTGGGCAACACTAAAAGGCATTAAATTACCAGATTGGAAATATTTTGAAGGCACACCTTTACGAAAAATTAAAGGACGTTATGATGAACTTTCAAAAATTAGAAAATTCAAAGAATCCATTCCCGATTGGATGGATGAAATAGGTAGAAAAGAATTAGGCGATGCTATTTGGGGCAAAGAAATTGCCGCATTAAACCAACAAGCCGATGTTATTTTAAGAGTAAACACCCTCAAAACAACCAAAGAAAAACTTCAAACTGAATTATTCGATTTAGATATTGAAACCGAATTTGTAGCTAACCACCCTAGTGCGCTAAAATTAAGAGAACGTGCTAATGTTTTTAGCACAGAGAATTTTAAAAAAGGACACTTTGAAGTTCAAGATGCTAATTCACAATTAGTAGCAGAGTTTTTAAATGTAGAACCTGGCATGCGCGTTGTTGATGCTTGTGCAGGAGCTGGCGGAAAAACATTGCATTTGGCGGCATTAATGGAGAACAAAGGGCAAATTATAGCCATGGATATTTATGAAAATAAATTAAATGAACTGAAAAGACGCGCCAAACGAAACGGTGCTCATAATATTGAAAACCGAGTTATTGATTCTACCAAACCCATTAAAAAACTTTACGATAAAGCCGACCGTGTTTTAATTGATGCCCCATGTTCTGGACTTGGTGTTTTACGAAGAAATCCGGATGCCAAATGGAAACTCCAACCAGAATTTATTGATAAAATTAAGATAACACAACAAGAGATTTTACAACAATACTCAAGAATGGTTAAAGCTGGCGGGCAAATGGTTTATGCAACTTGTTCGGTATTACCTTCTGAAAACCAAGAACAAGTTAAAACCTTTTTAGAGTCTGAAGCTGGGGCTAACTTCTCGCTTGTAAAAGATAAAAAACTATTATCGCATAAATCCGGTTTCGATGGATTTTATATGGCGTTGTTAGAAAGAAAAGCTTAAGTCATAGTTTTGATTTTGTCATTCTTTCCAATAGCTATCGGGATTCCATTCGGTTTGTATTTACTAAATCTACATATAAAAAAATCCAGCTCGTGCTGGATTTTTTTATATCAAAATATTCTAATTGTTTAGCTATTTACAACAAGCCTAAAGCCTTCGCCATGTATATTAAGTATTTCAACTTTCGGATCTAATTTTAAATACTTACGCAGTTTTGCAATATATACATCCATACTTCTTGATGTAAAGTAATTATCGTCTCGCCATATTTTAGTTAATGCTAATTCACGAGGCATTAAATCATTTTCATGTAATGCCAATAAACGTAATAACTCGTTTTCTTTTGGTGATAGTTTAACTGGATTTTCACCATCAAACTTCAAAAAACGTAATTTAGAATTTAAATCGAAACGTCCAATTTTAAATTCAAATTGTTTACTATCAGAAATGGTTTCAGTAGCTTTACGTTGTATAATAGCTTTTATTTTCATTAATAGCACTTCACTATCAAAAGGTTTATTTAAATAATCATCGGCTCCAACTTTATAGCCTTTTAAAACATCCTCTTTCATGGTTTTGGCCGTTAAGAAAACAATAGGAACGTCCGTATTTTTCTCTCTAATTTCTTTAGCTAAGGTAAACCCATCTTTATAAGGCATCATAACATCTAAGATGCATAAATCGAAATCGTCTTTCTTAAATTTCTCAAAACCTTCCATGCCATTTTTGGCGTGTGTAACGTCGTAATCATTCATCATTAAATAATCCTTAAGAACGGTTCCGAAATTAGGATCGTCTTCTACTAATAATATTCGTTTTTTGTGCTCTTCCATAATTATGATATTAACGGAAGCTTTATAATAAAAGTGCTTCCTTTGTCTTTTTCTGATTCTACTGATACATGACCTTGATGGTCCTCTACAATTCTTTTAACATAAGCCAAACCTAAGCCATGACCTTTAACGTTATGAATATTACCCGTATGTTCTCTATAAAATTTTTCGAACACTTTTTTGGCTGCCGCTTTACTCATGCCACTACCATGATCTTTAATTTTCAATAAAATAGTAGTTCCTACATTTTCTGTATATACCTCTATTTTTGGTGCATTTGGAGAATACTTAATAGCATTATCCAGAATATTTACTATAACATTAGTAAAGTGCGTTTCATTAGCCAAAACCGTTGATTGTTCGGCATCAAAAAAGGTTTTGATATAGCCTTGCCTATCTTCTACTAAAAGCTGAACATGCGTCATAGCATCTTCAACTAAGTCGTGTAATTCTACTCTATCCTTACTAATATTGAGCTCGTTCTTTTCTAATTTAGATATCCTTAATACGTTTTCAACCTGTGCATGCATGCGTTTGTTCTCTTCCTTTATCATTCTAAGATAGCGTAATACTTTATCCTTATCATCAATTACCTTAGGATTTCTAATGGCATCTAAGGCCAAATTTATCGTTGCAATCGGCGTTTTAAATTCATGCGTCATATTATTAATGAAATCCGTTTTTATTTCCGAAATCTTACGCTGCTTAACCAATTGAAACAAGGCACTTGAATACGCCAATATAATAATTAATGTAAATACAATAGACAACAAAATCATACCTATAATACCAGATAATATAAACTTTCTATCATCAGGAAAATTTACCAAAAGCTTATATAGACTTTGGTTGTTTTCATCATAAAAAATAGGCACACTAAAGGTAGATTTTACATCATTTTCAAAATTATCACTTCTCACTTTTGTTGCTAGGTCGTGACTATAAATAGCGAATTCAAAATCGATATCAATACCATCTTTTGCAAGCTTTTCAGATAATAAATCTCTGATTTCTTTTTTTGAAACACGCTTATGTACAGGTTTTCCTTTTGAAATCTCCTTAAAACTTTTCTCAAAACTTAATCGTTGAGCATCATCTATACTGCCGTCTCTAATAATTTTTGAAATAGGACTCTTTATTTCTTTTTCTGAGAGTTCACTATTACTATAAATCTCGGCGGTAGAACTTCCAATAATATTCTTAATATCAATGCTATCTAAACCAATGTCAAAGAGCGAAGAAGATAGTTTATAGTTTTCTTCTAAAACATTACTTCTATAAATGAGCGTTTCTTTCGTGCTATTATTTTTCTGGTATATTAATAATTGCGAAACAGCCTCTTCATCTACTTTCTTATCCTTGTCCCAACTAAAATACTCAGCAAAATATTTTTCAGATTCGTTGTTTTCAATGGTATTAGAAACGTAATTTAAAGTTTTAACAACATTAAATTTGAAACGCTCCTTTTCGTTGTTTACCGAATCATTAATGTAATAAGCTTGAATAAATATAATACCAATAAGAGATAAGCTCATTAGTATTATTAATAGGATGAATATTCTTTTGCTCATCATTCAAAATTAACATTTTAACATTTAGCAAACTTCCCTTTTAACCTTACATTAACAAAAATGTTAAATTTTAAGATTTATTGGTTATTTCTTGATGAATATGAAGCACTTGCTCTTTAGTTTTTTGGAGAGATACATTATCAATAACAAAGTCCGAAAGCGCAATTTTTTCAGCATCTGACCATTGATTTTTCATAATGGCTTCTATATTTTCTTTTGAAGTATTATCGCGCTCTAACAAGCGTTTTATTCTTAACGCTTTAGGAGCAGTAACCGTAATTACGTAATCGCAATCTTTATGTCCGTCATTTTCGAATAGAATGGCAACTTCTTTAATAACATAGGGCACATCTTGTTTCAATACCCATTTTTTAAAATGTTTGGCAACTCTTGGATGCACTATAGCATTCATTTTTTGCAAATATGCTTTATCATTGAAGATAATATTAGCAATAAAAGGTTTGTTTAATTCGCCATCAATATAAGCTTTATCCCCAAATAATTGGATGAGTTTTCGCTTGATGATTTTTGATTTACGCATGAGTTTTTTAGCTTCTTCATCAGCTATATAGACAGGAACCCCTAAAGCTTTAAATGCTTTTGCTACGGTTGTTTTACCGCTCCCTATACCTCCTGTAAGCCCTACAATAATCATTTTGTAATTATGAATTCAATACGTTGCTGACTAATTTTTGCGTTTTTCACGTCTTCTGGAACTTTAACCAATTCTGGAACTAAAAAAGACTGATCTTCATTGGTTTTTGTATAATCACAAATCACTTTAAAATCTTTTTTTGTAATACTTTTAAAATCACTTAAACTTACATAATAGGAAACGCTTACTTCTTTTGGAAAGTACTTTAATTTTATATCCTTTGGCGGATTAACAATGCTAACAGGAATCTTTAAAGTACCCTCAGTAAACTTTTCTACTTTAGCTTTTAAAACAACTTTTCTGTTAGAAAATTTTAAATCTGAGTTATCCTCAGGCAATTTAAGGTTTATGGTTTCTGATACATCAGCTCTAACGTCATTTAGAACAACCGATTCTGTTTCTATAAAATTAATTTTTGATACTAGAATATTTGGCCCTATAATATTGACTGAATCTGGAACAGAAACTAATGCACTAGACATATCGTAACCTGGATTAAAATTTACAGTGGTATTTAACTTAACAGGTACTTTTTTTACCAAATGCACTCCATATCTAAATGTTAATGTATCTGGCGATAAATTTAGCAGCTCTACTTGCTTGTCAAATTGTGTATTACCCAAATAGGCTTTAGATTTGTTCCAAACAAAAACAGCATCTTTTTTATAAACGTCCTTACTAAAATCTATCTTGATTTTTGGTGTAGAAACGTAATATTTAAGCCATTTAAAACCATGTGTTTTTAATGTGATATTTAGTTTTACTGAATCATTTAAAATAATATTTTCTTGTGGAACATTTAGCTTTTCAATATCAAAAGCCAAGGTGTTCGTATATTCTTTAGATAGTTTTGTAAACAATAAAATAATAAAGGCAAACAGCAGAAACAAAAAGAATACATTGATTCTTTTATTTTTAATAGAAGTTAATATTTCTGATTTAATTTTTTTTATCATTTTGATTTAAAAAATAATTGTGGAAAATATGCTTCTGGATCTTTATTCAACATTGAAACTACAAGGGTAGATTTTAGAAATCCATAACCATATCCGAAAAATTGTACTAAAATTGCGGGTATAGCCAAAACGGAAACCATGACGTTTTTAGTGCTGATTACAGCCCATATAAGTGCTATTGCAAAGTACAATATATAGCCCATTAATAGTGCTTTAAAATTAAGAAACCACAGCAATACCGAAACTAATAAGCCTAAACTAAAAAGCGTTGGGAACCAATAGGTTATTTTTTTTGTTGAAGGATGCCATGCATTTAAAATAGGACGAACCAACCCAAATTTATTGACTTGTTTATAAAAATTTTGCCAAGAAATACGGCGTTTATGATATACAAATGCTTCTGGTATGAGTTTCGTTTTATAACCTAAACCCCAAAGCCTGATTGACAAATCTGGATCTTCTCCAGGGTGAATACGTCCAAAACCTTTTGAAGCTATAAAAGCTTCTTTTGAAAGCCCCATATTAAAGCTTCTTGGCTGAAAGGTATCTACACTTTTTTTATGACCTCTAATACCGCCAGTAGTAATAAATGAAGTCATTGAAAAATTAATGGCTTTTTGAAGATTTGTGAATGATTCGTGAGCTTCATCTGGCCCTCCAAAACAATCTACATAATGTTCTTTAAGACTTCTTTTAACTTCCTTTAAATACTGTTTAGGCAAAATACAATCGGAATCTAAAATAATAAAATAGTTTCCTTTAGCATGTTGCATACCATAGTTTCTAGAATCTCCAGGCCCTGAATTTTCTTTAAAAAAGTAAGATATATTCAGATTACTTTCAAAACTACCTACCACTGCTTTTGATGTTAGATTAGAGCCATCTTCAACAATAACTACTTCAAAAGGAATATCACCTTCCAAAGCTTCAAAACTCTGTAAAAGTTCTTGTATTTCGTCCGGACGATTATAAACAGGAATGATAAATGAAAACTCTAATATCATAACACAAAAGTAACAAAAAAGCCACCGTTTTACAGGTGGCTCTTTCTCAATATAAATTTATTTTTAGTCTTCTTCATTCATGAAGGTACTCATTACTGCATCACTAACACCCATATTACTAAAACCTCCATCATGGAATAAGTTCTGTAAAGTTACTCGCTTAGTTAGGTCACTAAACAAAGACACCGTATAATTTGCACAATCTAAAGCTGTGGCATTACCAAGTGGCGACATTTTATCTGCGTAAGCAATAAAACCATCAAATCCTTTTACACCACTACCAGCAGTTGTTGGAGTTGGAGATTGCGAAATGGTATTTACACGTACATTCTTATCACGACCAAAGAAATAGCCAAAACTACGAGCTATACTCTCTAAATAAGCTTTATTATCTGCCATATCATTATAATCGGGAAATACGCGTTGCGCTGCCATATAGGTTAAAGCAACAATGCTTCCCCACTCGTTCATAGCATCAGATTTGTATAAAGTTTGCATGAGTTTATGAAAAGACATAGCAGAAACATCAGTTCCTTTTTGTGTCCATTCATAATTTTGATCGGTATAATGTTTTCCTTTTCTAACGTTTATAGACATCCCGATTGAATGCAATACAAAATCAATTTTCCCACCTAAAATTTCCTGAGATTTATCAATTAAATTTTGTAAATCCTCAAGAGATGTAGCATCGGCAGGAATAATTTGAGAACCCGTTTTTTCTGCAAGCTCATTAATTTGTCCCATTCGCATAGCAACAGGTGCATTGGTTAGTACAAATTGACCTCCTTCTTCATGAACGCGTTCTGCGGTTTTCCAAGCAATTGAGTTAGAATCTAATGCTCCGAAAATGATTCCCCTTTTTCCTTTTAGTAAATTGTATGACATATGAGATTGTTGTTTATTTATTGGTTGTTAAGATAGTTAATTTATACTTTCTGGTGCCAAATTTAAAAAACTTTAAACGTTAATCCTTAATCTTTTAAACTTTTAATTCAGTAATTCTTTCGCATGCGCTATTGCCGATGTTGACATTTCTGTGCCACCTAGCATTTGTGCAATCTCTACAATACGCTCGTCATGATTTAATTTTATCAAATTGGTTTGTGTAACCTCATTAATATCTTCTTTATATACTTTAAAATGCGAATGGCCTTTTGCTGCAATTTGAGGTAAATGCGTAATAGAAAACACTTGCATGGTTTTACTCATTTGAAGCATAATATCTCCCATTTTATTTGATATTTCGCCAGAAACACCTGTATCAATTTCATCAAACATAATGGTTGGCATTTGAATGTATCTTGCTAAAACGGATTTTATAGCCAACATGATTCTTGATAATTCTCCACCTGAAGCTGCTTTTTTAAGTTCATTAAAGTTTCCGCCTTTATTAGCTGAAAACAAAAAGGATAATTCATCTTTTCCATTGGTAAAAAACGCATCGCTATAGATTGCATCTATTTCAAACTGTGCATTTGGCATCCCTAAACTGCTTAAAATAGTTTCGAGCTGTTCCTTTAATTGCGGAATAACGTCATTACGCTTTTTATGAATAACTTGTGATATTTTATTTAACTCGCTTTCTTTTAAAACTATATCTTCTTGCTTTTTTAGAATGGTATCATCCAGATTTTCAGTGATGGCAACTTTTTCTTCAAGCTGATTCTTAATGTTGATTAATTCTGATACATCAGATGAAATATGTTTTTGCATTAAATTATGCAACACTTTCAATTTAGAATCCACTGCTCCTAGCCTACTTGGATCTGCTTCTAGATGATTTTGCAATTCATTTATCTCACTAAAAACATCATCCATTTCAATTAAACTACTATTGGCTCTATTAAATACCTCTTCGTATTTTGATGAAAACCCAGATAATTTTTGAAGTGCATTTTTTAATGACGTCAGTTTTGATAAAATCCCAAATTCTTCTTCACTTAATAATTCATAGCCTTCAGCAAGTTTTTCTTGAATACCTTCCATGTTGTTTAAGGTTTCGTATTCTTCTTCTAAAATTTCCAATTCACCTTCAACTAAATTAGCTTCGACCAACTCATTTAATAAAAATGAATTATAATCATGTTCTTTAATAGCTTCGGCTTGAAAATCTAAAAGATCTTTAAGTTCCTTTTGAAGGTTTTTGTAACTTTTTAGTGCTTTCTTGTATTTTTGAAGTTCATCTTCATTATTTGCTAAAGCATCAATAACTTGAAACTGAAAGGCGTTACTTGTAAGCTGTAAGGTTTGATGCTGAGAGTGAATATCAATTAACCGTTCTCCTAATAACTGTAAACTATTTAAGTTTACTGGAGAATCGTTTACAAATGCCCTTGATTTCCCCGAAGGCAATATCTCTCTTCGGATTATAGTTTGCGCTTCATAATCAAAATCTTCTTCTACAAATAGTGATTTTAAATTATAGTTTGAAACATTAAAAACAGCCTCTATAATGCATTTTTGAGTGGCATCTTTTAAACTATTTAAATCTGCTCGCTTACCTAGAATTAAAGATAATCCACCTAATAATATTGATTTTCCTGCCCCTGTTTCACCTGTAATTATTGAAAAACCATCATTAAAATTGACATGTAGATTATCAATTAAGGCATAGTTTTTTATGGAAAGTGAGGTTAGCATATTTTCAGTTTTCAGTCGCAGTCGCAGTTTTCAGTTTTCAGTCGCAGTTTTCCGTATTCGGTTATAAACCTTTTAGAATTTAATATTTTGCCATTTACTACTGTGCATAGGCGCCACTTTTTGAAGCGTTTCTTTAACACTTGCTATGTTCACATTGGGTCCATCAGTAAATATTTGCTCAATCTCGTCTGCTTTTGCATCAAAAAAAGTACGCAATAAAAAGGAATTAGGTCTACGGCTATTCATGGATTGAAACGTCTTTAGAGCTGATGCTATTTCATCCTTTCCCTTCTTAACATTCTCACTCATAACATCCAATCCGTTTCTATGATAATTATACATGACTTCTCGAAACTCTTTATAAGTAGGCGATAACATATTATCTATAAGTGCAAATCTACTCTGTAAACCGTCTTCTAATTTCCACCCTTTAAAATTACCTTGTTGTGAATAATTAGTAATTACTTGAGCCTGTTTATAATATTCATCTCCTCCTTTTTCGGAAAAAGAATCCGCATCTAAAGCTATAACCATATTAATATGAAAAGCTAAAACGGATACTAAATTGGATTCAAACTGTGAAGGATTATAAATTAAATTTTGGAATTCAAGATATCGAAAATTAAAATCTTTGTCATTAAAATTATAAATAGGCGTGCTAAACGACGACCCATAAACAGGACGAGAAGACTGTACTTGTATAGACGCTTGAAATGATTCGCCACTATAACTGTTAACATTTATAACCATACTACAATCTATGCGCTCTTGTGCTTTAAATGTTTTTTTAGTCCATTTGGTATTGTTTACGAACTCATTAAGTTGTTTTTCTAGTGTTTTAAAAATAGGAAAGTTTTCATTTCCCGTTTGCTGGGCATTAACAACAACACTACAATTCAATTCTTGAGAAAACCCCTTGAATACAAAGCAAAATATAAATACAACTAGAATGTTACGCATCAATTTGTGATATAATTTTATTTAATAAATCTTCAGCAACTTCTGCTTTAGACTTTAATTGAAACTCGGTAACGGCATCTTGATCGTCAATAAAAGTAACCTTGTTAGTATCACTTTTAAAACCAGCACCTTTATCATTTAACGAATTTAACACAATTAAATTTAAATTCTTTCTTTTTAATTTTCCTTTTGCGTTTTCAAGTTCGTTATTGGTTTCTAAAGCAAACCCAACCAAATATTGTTGTTTTTTAATGTCTCCTAAAGACGCTAAGATATCTTTTGTTTTTTCTAACTCTAAAGTTAACGTAGATGTTTTCTTTTTTATTTTCTGTGTAGCGACTTCTTTCGGTTTATAATCAGCAACTGCTGCAGAAAGTATGGCAATATCTACAGTCTCAAAATAGTTATGCACTTGATCATACATCTCTTGCGCATTAGTTACTGGAATTACTTTAATTAAGCTATGCACTGCTTTTTGGTGTGTTGGTCCAGAAATCAAAATAACCTCAGCACCAAAATTTGCTGCTGCTTTAGCAATTTCAAAACCCATTTTTCCGCTAGAATGATTCCCTATAAAACGTACTGGATCAATAGCTTCATAAGTTGGGCCTGCTGTAATCAATACTTTTTTACCACGAAGCGGAAGTTTTCCTAAAACATCATTTTCTATAAAAGCAACAATATCTTCAGGTTCAGCCATTCTGCCATCACCAACTAATCCACTTGCTAATTCTCCACTAGCCGCAGGAATCATAATATTACCGAAAGATTCAAGTTTTTGAAAAGATTGCAATGTGGAAGGATGCTTGTACATATCTAAATCCATGGCTGGTGCAAAATATACAGGACATTTTGCAGACAGATAAGTAGCTAATAACAAATTATCGCTAGTACCATTTACCATTTTAGATAACGTATTTGCTGTTGCTGGCGCAATAACAAAAACATCTGCCCACAAGCCTAAATCTACATGACTGTTCCAAACAGCATTATCATCTTCTTCATTTATAAAAGATGAATGAACGGGATGTTTAGAAAGTGTTGATAAAGTTAAAGGTGTTATAAAATCTTTAGCAGAAGGCGTCATAACTACTTTTACGTTAGCACCCGATTTTACAAACAACCTAACTAAAGACCCAGTTTTGTATGCGGCAATGCCAGCAGTTATGCCTAGTAGTATATTTTTTCCGCTTAATATGCTCATAAAAAAGCTTGTGATTAATAACGAAATAAACTCCAAAGCCATTTATTAAAACGGTTTTGGAGTTTATAAAATGGTGCTTAAATTTAGAAATTATTCCTGAGAACCTTCCTCTGTATTTCTAAAATATATTTTATCTGTTAACCATTCTTGAACGGCTAATGAATGAGGCTTTGGCAATTTTTCGTAAAATTTAGAAACCTCGATTTGCTCTTTGTTTTCAAAGATTTCTTCAAGACTATCGTTATAAGTCGCAAATTCTTCTAACTTATCGATTAGTTCTTTCTTTATCTCTGTGTTAATTTGCTCTGCACGTCTTGCAATGATAGAAATTGACTCATAGATATTTTCTGTTGGCTCATCTATCTGATTTCTGTCGTACGTTACCGTATTAACTGGAGCATTGGTTTTTTTTAAATCCATTGTGATATTATTTAACTTTTTGTGCTGTAATTTTTTAATTCTTCTTCTATAGCAACTGCCATACTATTTACATCTTTAATATACTTAGAATTGACAAAAGAACTTTTGAATATATCAGAATATTCCTTTGCCGTTTCAAGACGTTGCTTTTTTAAATTTACTATTCCGAATTGTAATGTTTTTTTTAATTCCACACTGTTCATAGCTAGCTTATATGCAGAATCCAATCTATAAAACAAAGCATCTTCACGTAGTGATGAACCTGGGAATTCAAATATAAAATTATCAAACGACCTTACAGAAGCTGGATAGTCTGATATTTGGTTATACTGTTTTGCTATACTATAGGACTTTTTTTCAAGCTTAAAATCTAACTCTTGTACTAATTTACTAGCTTCAGTGGCATATTCAGAATCCGGATAAACATTAATAAACTCTTGAAGTTTTTCAATAGCTTCTTTAGTTTCAGTTTGGTCTTTAGTATATACTGGTGACAGCATATAAGAACTTTTTGCGCTTAAAAAAGATGCTTCTTCTAACTTCTCACTTTTAGGATAACTTGCTGCAAAACGCTCAAACTGATATCCCGAAACATAGTAATCACCCATTTTATAAAATGAATTAGAATACAAGTACATGAGTTTTTCAGCTTGTGGTTTCCCTCTGTAATTTGGTACAATTTGAGCAAAAAGCCTATTCGCTTTTTCAAATTTACCCTCTTCATATAGGGTTTCTCCCATTTTAAACTTTTCTGCAATAGCCCCTTCTCCATCAGCTTTTAAAGCCTTTTGATACTCGCTACAGCTATTTAAAACAGTAAATACTAATAATATGTAAAAAAATTTGTTCATAGATTTTTAATACAGCATGCAAAAATACGCTATTAATATGGATTTTAAAAATATTATTTTGAGGCTAAAATAACGGCTTAAAGTCAGCAATCATAAGGTTTAAGTAATATTTAACAGGCTCTTAAAAATTATTTACAAAATCTGCAATCTTTTGTTTTAATTGATTTGATGCTGGAACTAATGGCAATCGAACGGTGTCTTGGCACAATTTTAAAGCTTCAAAAACCGCTTTAATTCCCGCTGGATTATTTTCTTCAAAAATATAACTAATAACATCCATTAACTTAAAATGAAGTTTATATGCCTCTTTAGCATTACCCTTTAATCCTAAACGAATCATATTAGAAAACGCCTCAGGAAACCCTTGTCCTATTACAGAAATAACACCTGCCCCACCTGCTAAAACAACTCCCAAAGCTAAATCATCATCGCCAGAAATTACTAAAAAATCTTCTGGTTTATTCTTTATCAACTCTAGATATTGCGACATATTATTTCCAGCCTCTTTAACAGCAATAACGTTTTTAAAATCGTTTGCCAGCCTTAAAGTTGTTTCCACCTCAACATTCTTTGAAGTACGTCCAGGCACATTGTATAAAATGATATCAACAGGCGACACCTCTGCAATGGCCTTGAAATGCTGATAAACACCTTCTTGTGTTGGTTTACTATAATATGGCGACACCGATAAAATAGCATCTATTTTACTCAAATCAGTTGATTTTATTTCTTCAATTACTTGAGTCGTATTATTACCTCCAATACCTAATACCATAGGCACTCTTCCGTTATTAGCTTTAGAAATAGTTGCAACAACTTCCTTTTTTTCTTGTTTTGTAAGTGTTACGTTTTCTCCAGTTGTACCACAAATCACAAGGTACTCCGTACCACTATCAATATTATAATTTACAATATTGGCTAAGGCCTCATGATCTATACTTAAATCTACCTTAAAAGGGGTTACCAATGCCACTCCAGTTCCTAGAAACTTATTATTCATTTTTACTATATTTTATTTAATATATTTAGGTACTTAAAAACTTCTTTTTTAAATATTTCAAACTGTTTTAGACTGGTTTTAATAATCAAATCGTTTAAACGTTCATCTGTTTGCAAAATGCCTATTTTAAATTTTGCTTTTGACTTAGCGGTCATCAATTTTAATTCTAAAACATCTTTTTCATAATAACTAATCAGAATATCAAACGGGACATCCAAAAACTCTTGTAAATCAGCGTTTTTAATTTTTCCGTTCCAACCAAAATCTTTTAAGTTATAACACTCATCCCACGCATATATATCGCCTTTCTTACTTTCAGAAAATGCAATAATCTTTAATTTATTTGGTCTAACTTTTATGAAATCCGATAGTTTTCGAAATGATTCAAAATCATGAATTTCATCAATATTAAAGATAATTCCTAAACTTATTAACTTGTCATCGTTAACATTTACCTGTCTTTCAGACAACAATTTGTTTAAGTACTTTTTATTAGATTTTTCTTTAAAACCCTTTAAAATCATTTATCTTTATGCTTTGCGCAAAGGTAACAAAAGTACGTTCAAATTTTCTTTTTTATATTATGAGGTTTACACATTTATTTATTTTGTTAAATATTTTTGTTTTTTCGAGTTGTAAAAACCAAAAAATGGAGCTTTCAAAAATCGAAGGAAAGCAAATTCAGATTACAGACACACTTGCTATAGACCCTGAAATAGAGACTTTCATTAAACCCTTCAGAGATCATATCCAGAAAGATTTAGATAGTGTTTTAGCCTATGCCGTTGATACCTATTCAAAAACTGATGGCGAATTTAATACGGCTTTAGGAAATTTTATGGCTGATGCTGTTTATGATGAAGCCAATCCTATTTTTAATGGCAGAACAGAAAAAAACATTGATATGGTGCTGCTTAATTACGGTAGTATTCGGTCTATTTTACCAAAAGGACATATTACCAAAAGAACCGCTTTTAAGTTGATGCCTTTTGAAAACAGTATTGTTGTAGTTGCTTTAAAAAGCGCTCAAATTAATCAATTAATCAACTATTTAAGTAGAGCAAAAAGAGCGCATCCCATATCTAAACTTAAGCTTACCTTGGATAAAGATTTTAAAATTGTTGACGCCAAAATAAAAGGGAAGCCCATAGACTTAAACAGAACCTATTATGTAGCCACCAATGATTATTTGTACAATGGTGGTGATAACATGAGTTTTTTTAAAACAAATGATAGCCTTTATGTTTTAAATTATAAAATTAGAAATGCTTTAATAGATCATTTTATAAAAGCCGATACTATTAATCCCGTTAGAGACGATAGATTTACTCAAATTCATTAAAATGCATTATGAAGCGCAGAGATTTTATTCAGCAAGCATCAGCTGGAACCGCTTTAGTAACTCTTGGAAGCTTAGGTTTACAATCGTTTACCTATAAGGAGAAAACTACTAAAATCACCATTTTACACACTAACGATGTGCACAGCCATATTGATCCTTTTGGTCCTGAAGATGGTAGAAATGCTAATAAAGGAGGCGTTGCAAGACGGGCTAGTTTAATTGATTCTATTAGAAAAGAAAACCCAAATACCTTATTGCTTGATGCCGGTGATATTTTTCAAGGCACACCCTACTTTAATTATTATGGTGGCGAATTGGAGTTTAAACTCATGAGCAAACTTAAATATGACGCTGCCACTATTGGCAATCATGATTTCGACAATGGAATTGATGGCTTGTATGCGCAATTACCACATGCAGAATTCCAGTTTATTTCTGCAAATTATGATTTTTCAAACACCATAATGGACACACATACCAAACCTTATAAAATGTTCAAAAAAGATGGTATTAAAATAGGGGTTTTTGGTTTAGGAATTGAATTAAACGGATTGGTAACCCCTTCTATGTTTAAAGAAACCAAATATTTAGACCCTATTGAAATTTCTCAAGATATGACCCGTATTTTGAAGGAAGACCAACAATGCGACTTAATCATTTGCTTATCGCATTTAGGGTACTACTATAAAAACAACCCAAACAAAATAAGTGATTTAAAATTAGCTAAAACCACAAAAGACATTGATTTAATTATTGGAGGCCATACCCATACTTTTCTTCCAAAACCAACTATTGTCAAAAATAGCGAAGAAAAAAGCATGCTGGTTAACCAAGTAGGCTGTTACGGCATTAATCTAGGTCGAATAGATTTCTATTTCGATACAAACAAAGGCAAATCGGCAAACGGAACTTCTATAATTGTCTAAATTTCTATAATCTGTGATAGTTTTTCAAAAAGAAAGCGTCTGAATATAAAATTTATACGATGAAAAAATACATACCGTTAGCTTTACGACTACTAGTTGCCATTATTTTAATTCAAACTTTACGTTTTAAATTCTCTGCACATCCAGACAGTGTTTACATATTTGAAAAAGTAGGTTTAGAGCCTGTTGGAAGAATAAGTATTGGCATATTAGAACTCCTTGCAGGGATATTATTGCTTATACCTAAAACCGTTTGGGTTGGCGCAACACTTACATTAGGAATTATTGGGGGTGCTATGATAATGCATCTAACTCAGTTAGGCATTGAAGTAAAGAATGATGGTGGCGTATTATTTATAACCGCAATTGTTACATTTATACTTTCTGCAATTATTCTCTATATCCACAGAAAAGATATTCCGTTTATTAAAAAGTCATAAGACTCCTCTATTCCATAACCATATACTTCTCTTCTTCATTAACCTTGTTTACTAGCTTTGATTGTTGATAAAAGAAATAAAAGGCAGCAACAGCAAGCGTAGTAGCTAAAACATTTAATATGCATCGTTGGGCAATATAAAGATAAGCTACGTCAATAACTTCAGAAAAAACAATACATAAAGCTCCTAAAAACATATACAAGGACTTTTTATCATCTCTAAAGAAATAATTTAATAACGCTACAGATAACAATGAAAGCATCACTATATTATATGTTAGCTCCAGATAATAGTTGTTATACATGCCATCATACGGATTGAGAATCATCTGTAAGACATAAACCAGATATACATTCAAAATAGTTAAAACAACTAAATGAATTTTGAAATTTTTTAAGACATGAAAGAAACTAATTGATTTGGCAATCTTTATAAACAAGAATGCATAAGCTAATATATATAATGAATTTCCTATATAATAATCAAAATCATACATTATTGAATCTTCATTAAAAGGAATACTGTAAATTATGACTCCTAATAAATCTGACATTGAATAACATAATAAAAACATCAAAAAGAAAATATTTTTCTTATTTACAAATAACATATAAATCAATGTTATCACCGGTATAATGAGAGAATTCAAGTAATATGCCACATCACTATTGCCCGTAAACTCAAAAATAACGAACAACACATATAACACTAAAACAAATCCTACCAAGACTTTCGACTTGTACATAATAGTAATTTACAATTAGAAGACAAATATAATAAAATATTGCAATTAAACGTATAAAAACGACTTTTTATCGATAAAAAATAAAATTACATTAATTTTTGTAAGAATTCATACTCGTTTATTAATGAAATATTTAGCTTTTCTGCCTTGTCTTTTTTACTTGGCCCCATATTATCTCCAGCTACTATATAACTTGTTTTTGAAGAAATAGAACTACTCACCTTTCCCCCATTGTCTTCAATAAGTTTTTTAAGCTCATTTCTAGAAACCGAATGAAAAACTCCAGAGACAACAACAATATCACCTTTTAATTTATCGGTCTGTCCGATAAGCTGCTCTGCAGACATTTCTAACTGAACCCCAAAAACTTTTAACCTATTAATAATAGTGGCATTTTCTTCTGAAGCAAAAAAAGCAGTAACACTTTCAGCTATCTTAACACCAATTTCATCAACGTTCACCAATTCATCTTGCGAAGCAACAGCAATAGCATCTATACGCTTATAATGTTTTGCCAACTTTTTTGCCACAGTTTCTCCAACGTACCGAATACCTAAAGCATAAAGCACACGCTCAAAAGGAATGTTTTTTGATTGCTCAATACCCTGAATTAAATTCTCTGCACTTTTTTCAGCCATGCGTTCTAGCGGAATAACCTGATCTTTGGTTAATTCATATAAATCTGAATAATTTTTAATCAAACCTTCATTTACCAAAAGCGCCACAGTTTCTCCTCCTAAACCATCAATATCCATAGCTTTTCTGGATATAAAATGCTGTATTCTACCAATAATTTGCGGATTACATCCATTATAATTTGGGCAATAATGCTGCGCTTCGCCTTCTTGCCTAACTAATGCTGTTTCACATTCAGGGCATCGTGTTATATATTGTGTTGGCTCAGAATTCGCTGGACGCTTACTTAAATCTACACCTAAGATTTTGGGGATAATTTCCCCACCCTTTTCAACATAAACCACATCACCAACCCTTATATCTAGTTTTTCAATCTGATCCGCATTGTGCAAAGAGGCGCGCTTAACAGTTGTTCCTGCTAACTCTACAGGCTCTAAATTAGCCACGGGTGTTATAGCTCCCGTTCGACCAACTTGGTACGTAATACTATTTAATCGTGTAGAAACTTGTTCTGCTTTAAACTTATAAGCCATTGCCCAACGTGGTGCTTTGGCCGTATAACCTAGCTCTTCTTGTTGCTGTAAATCGTTTACTTTAACAACTACACCATCCGTTTCATAAGGCAAATCGTGACGATGCACATCCCAATAATTAATAAACTCTAAAACGTCATCAATAGAATTAGCTATTTTTGCTGCTTTAGGCACTTTAAACCCCCATTGTCTTGCTTTATCTAAACTTTCAAATTGTGTCTTGATCCCTAAATTAGAACCTGTTAAATTATAAAGCAAACATTCTAACGGACGCTTAGCAACCTCAGCACTATCCTGTAATTTTAAACTTCCTGACGCCGTATTTCTTGGGTTTCTATAAGGCTCTTCACCAATTTCAATACGTTCTTCATTCATTTTATTGAAACCATCAAAAGGCAATACAATTTCACCACGTATATCAAACTTTGGTGGATAATCTCCTTTTAATTGAAGCGGAACTGATTTAATGGTTTTTATGTTTGCCGTAACGTTATCACCCTGAAATCCGTCGCCTCGAGTAATGGCTTTTATTAAATTGCCATTTTCATAGGTTAAACTTATAGAAGCACCATCATATTTTAATTCACAAGTATATTGAACCACTCCATCTACCAATTTTTTAATTCGGGTTTCCCAATCTTGCAAATCTTCTTTAGAATATGAATTATCTAAGGAATACATACGATGCTCATGAGGAATAGTCTCAAAATTCTTGGTAACAGCTCCTCCAACACGTTGTGTTGGTGAATTTGCATCAAAAAACTCGGGATACTTAGCTTCTAATTCTTGAAGTTCTTTCAGTTTAACATCAAAATCATAATCTGAAATGGTTGCATTATCAAGCACATAGTAATTATAATTATGCTCCCTTAGTTCGTTCCGTAAGTCTTGTATTTGTTGTTTTACACTCATTTACTTGTAAAATATTTACTTGAAATTTAAAAAAATTAAAATTCGTTAATCTTTTCTCCCTTAATCATTCTATCTTTTTTAAAAATGTCTTGTTTTAGCTCTATATTCTTGAAATTATTATCATTTAATAAATCAACCATGTCATGTCCTAAATATTCATTAATCTCAAAAAACAACTGCCCACCCATCGATAAATTACTGGAAGCAAATTGTGTTATCGCTTCATAAAATAGTAACGGGTTTTCATCTTTTACAAAAAGTGCCAAATGAGGCTCATTTTCTAAAACATTAGGTTTCATAAACCGCTTTTCCTTTTCTCGCACATAAGGCGGATTGGAAACTATGATATCAAATTTGTGAGATACTGAAACAAGTTCAGCATGACCTACGGTCAAGATATCAGCCTCTACAAACTCAA
Organism: Algibacter agarivorans; assembly: GCF_039543245.1. Classification (NCBI taxonomy): domain Bacteria; kingdom Pseudomonadati; phylum Bacteroidota; class Flavobacteriia; order Flavobacteriales; family Flavobacteriaceae; genus Algibacter; species Algibacter agarivorans. The sequence goes on along the minus strand of NZ_BAABJJ010000002.1, from coordinate 34,645 downwards.
CATTAACATCATTTAAATCTGCATTTTCTTTTGCTGTTTTTAACGCTTTCGCGGAAACATCCAGAGCAAAAACTTTAGCATTTGGCAAGTTTTTAGCTAATGAGATAGCAATACAACCGCTTCCTGTTCCTATATCCAAAATAGTAATAGGTTTATTATGATCTACTTTTTTCAAAACCCATTCAACTAATTCTTCGGTTTCAGGCCTTGGAATCAAAACATGGCCGTTCACTTTAAAAGGCAATCCATTAAATTCGGTTTCTCCAATTATATATTGAATTGGCTTTTGCTGCTTCAATAACTCTAAAGCATCCATAATTTCTTTGGAATCATCAATAGCATAATCAGAATCCATAGCTAGTTGAATTCTTGATACACCATAAAAGGATTCTATCAGCATAAAAAAGAAGCTATTAACCTCTTCCTCACCATAAATCGAATCTAATTCTTGATGATATGTATTTTGAATATCTTTTAACTTCATTTTTATTATACTGACATGTTTCTAGCTTAAACCAACTTACTTTTTCAAAGCATTTTTTTAGTTCAAAAATCTAAAATCGATATTCGTTAATCACAAATCCTTCAACATCCAAACACCACATGAGTAATGTCCAGTACTACCTAGCGCTCCTCCTAAATGCTTAAACCCATAGCTTTCATAAATATGAATTGCTGCTTTAAGTTGTGATGCCGATTCTAGATAACATTTTTTATATCCCAACTCTTTGGCTTTTTCCAAACATTTTTCAAATAACGCTCTTCCATAACCCATACCTCTTACTTTTGGTGAAAAATACATTTTTTGAATTTCACAAATGTCATTTTCAAAATCCTTTAAAGGTTTTATTCCTCCTCCTCCCAAAACTTCTCCGTTAAAATCAATTACAAAATAGATCTCGTTATCATTTTGATAAGACTCAAACATCCTCGGTGTTTCAGCATCAGAATATGCAGTGCCCTCTAAAGGAATTTCAAACTCATAAAAACACGCCCTAATAACCTGCTCTAATTGCGTGTTATCTCGAGGTTCAATTTCTCGAATAACTATATTATCTTTGTTCACTACAATCGTAACTTTTAAGCAAGTGAAGATACATTAAATCGAAAAAAATCAGAATGAAAAAACTTATAATCTTATCAACAATCTTCATCGCTGTCATGAGCTGTTCTGTAAATGAAAAACCTCAATTTATTGGTGTAGAAAATATTAAGGTTTTAGAATCCACCTCTAAATACGTCACTTTTACTGCAGATGCGCTATTTATAAATCCAAATGACATTGGCGGCGAATTACAAACCGATGAAATAAAAGTTTTTGTAAATGATAATGAAATGGCATCAGTTTCAACAGAAAGCTTTGAAGTACCTGCAAAAAAAGAGTTTTCAATTCCTCTAAAAACAAAAGTCCCTACAGACAGCCTGTTTAGCAACAAAAGTATAGGCGGTTTAATTAGCAGCTTGTTCAGTAAAAAGGCAAAAGTGCAATACAAAGGCGATATTAAATATAAAGTATTAGGCTTCTCATATACCTACAATATCGATAAAACCGAAGACGTAAAAATCAAACTTTAGTATTGACAAAACACGAAACTCACATAAAACGCTGTATACAAATTGCTAAAAATGGTTTAGGAAACACCAACCCAAACCCGATGGTTGGCAGTGTAATTGTTTACAACAACACCATTATAGGAGAAGGTTTTACAAGTCCTTACGGGGGGAATCATGCCGAAGTTAATGCGATTAATTCAGTTTCAAATAAAGATTTATTAAAAAAAGCCACACTTTACGTAACTCTAGAACCCTGTTCGCACTACGGAAAAACGCCACCTTGCAGCGACCTTATTATTAAGCACAACATACCAAACATAGTTATTGGCTGTATTGATGACAATGAGAAAGTAGCAGGAAAAGGGATTGAAAAATTAAGAGATGCTGGCTGTAACGTAACTGTTGGCATCCTAGAAAATGCGTGTAAAAATCATCATAAACGATTTTTTACCTATCATAATAAAAAACGCCCTTATATTATTTTGAAATGGGCAGAAACCAAAGATGGCTTTATTGCTCCTGAAACTAAAAACGAACAAAAACCTGTATGGATCACAAATACATTTTCCAGACAATTAGTACACAAATGGCGTACAGAAGAGCAAGCTATTTTGGTTGGAACAAATACTGTATTAGAGGACAATCCCTCATTGACTGTTAGAGATTGGACTGGAAAAAATCCTATTAGGTTAGTTATTGATAAAAATGAAAAACTTTCAAAAAAACATAGCGTTTTTAATACTGCTGCTGAAACTATTTTAATTTCAAAAAACAACATTGATTTTTCGAAAAACTTGGCAAAACAGATTTGTGATTTACTATTCGAAAAGAATATAAGTTCTGTCATTATTGAAGGTGGCACAAAAACACTAGAAACCTTTATAGACGAAAATCTTTGGGATGAAGCCAGAGTCTTTATTGGAAACACAGAATTCAAAAAAGGCACTAAAGCTCCTAGATTCCAAGGAAAACTAATTCCTGAAGAAAACATAATCACGGATACTCTTAAAATTTATAAAAATGATTAAAACCATCATTTTCGATTTCGGCAATGTATTTATTAATTTAGACATTGAAGCCGCACACAAACACGCTTTAGAAACATTTCAGATAGAATCTTTATCCGAAGAAATGCTAGGGTTTAATAGTTTTTATGAGCAAGGATTAATTTCTACGGATGAATTTCTTGAATTTTACTCTGAAAACTTTCCCAAATTACCCAAAGAAGAACTTATTGATGTTTGGAATTTCATGCTAAAAGATTTCCCTGAAAATCGCTTAGCCTTTTTAAAAACACTGAAACAATCTTCAAAGTATAAATTGATTTTATTGAGCAACACCAATGCGCTTCATATTAATTACATAAAAGAACAACTTACTTTTTATGAGGAGTTTAAAAAGTGTTTTGATAGCTTCTATCTTTCACACGAAATTAACTTGATAAAACCGAACCAAGATATTTTTGAATTTGTTTTAAATGAAAATAAACTCAAAGCTGCGGAATGTCTTTTTATTGATGACAATCAGGACAATATAAACACAGCAAACACTTTAAAGATTAAAACGTGGCATATTAACCCAGAAACTGAAGATGTTATCAATCTATTTGAAACTAAGAAAAACTTATTTTAAGTAATTTGATTGAAAAAGACACATACAAAACCATTGAAGCAACGCCTGAGCCTGTTTTATTTAAAGACAAAAACAGTAAATTCTTCGGTTATGCCTTTCCTGTTTTAAATGAAGATGCTGTTAGATTCCATTTAGAAAAACTAAAAAAAGAACACCACTCCGCAAGACACTGGTGTTACGCCTACCAAATTGGGACTGAAACCATATCTTATCGCGCTAATGATGATGGCGAACCTAGCAATTCTGCAGGAATGACAATTTACGGACAAATACAATCTTTTCAGGTTACCAATATTTTAATTGTTGTAGTTCGCTATTTTGGAGGGGTTAAATTAGGAGTTGGCGGCTTAATTAACGCTTATAGAACTGCCGCACAAATGATTCTTGAAGCATCAACTATTATTAAAAAAACCATCAATACAGACTACCTCATTTCTTTTGAATACAAGAATATGAATACCGTAATGCGTGTTATAAAAGAGAGGAACCTAAATATGATTGATCAAAAATTAGAAATGGATTGCCAAATTACTATTTCGGTAAGAAAAAATGAAGCTGAATCTGTTTTTGAAATTTTCAACCGCCTTTTTGAAATAAACATAAAAAAATTATAAATTAGTCTTCAAGAAGGTCCAAAATATATTGCGGTGCCCGAACCGGACGGTTTGTTTTCATATCCATAAACACTAACGTTGTATTTGCGGTTGTTAAAATTTCACCTTTTTCATTGGTGATTTCATACTCAAATTCAATCTTAGCAGTTGGCGCCTTTTTTAGTTGAGTTTTTACATTAATTACATCATCATAACCTACTGATTTTTTATAGTTTATACTCAAAGAAACTACAGGTAACATAATACCATTTTCTTCCATCGATTTATAAGAAACCCCCAATTTTCTCAACCACTCAATTCGTCCCATTTCAAGATATAGCGTATAGTTACCGTGATATACCACACCCATTTGATCCGTTTCACCGTATCTCACTCTTATTTGTATTTCATCGATTTTCATAAGTTTTATTGAATATTTTTTTGTAGTTTCGGCAATAGGTTAAACATGAGGAAAAATTTCTAAAAATTCAATAGTAAATCATTTTTTTTTTAAGATTTTTGTTCACATATTTGCCTCACAGTAAAAGGGGGGGTATGAAAAGTTGTTTTTCATATAAAAATCTAACAAAAAAATCAACAAAGTAAAGCATGAGTGTAACTGCGCAATCGGTATGGAATAATTGTCTGGAATTCATAAAGGATAACATCCAACCGCAAGCATACAAAACTTGGTTTGAACCCATCATCGCAGTTAAACTTACAGATAATGCATTAAGTATTCAGGTGCCTAGTAAATTCTTTTACGAATGGCTTGAAGAACATTATGTAAAAATCCTTAAAGTATCACTCACAAAAGAATTAGGCGAAAAAGCCAAACTTGTTTACATTATTAAAATGGAAAATACGTATGGCAACAAACAACCTTTTACCGAAAGAATTCCTAGTTCTAACAGAAACGCATTAAAATCTCAAGATGTTGACGTCCCTTTCAACAACAAAAGTCCTGAGTTACGCAATCCGTTTGTTATTCCTGGCATTAGAAATGTAAAGATTGAATCTCAACTTAACCCTAATTATAGTTTTGAAAATTTCTTAGAAGGTGACTCTAACAGATTAGCACGAAGTGCCGGATTAGCAGTTGCGACAAAACCAGGTGGAACATCCTTCAACCCATTATTAATTTTTGGCGGTGTTGGCTTAGGAAAAACCCATTTAGCACATGCTATTGGTGTCGATATTAAAGATAAGTATCCAGAAAAAACAGTTTTATATATTTCTGCTGAAAAGTTCACACAACAATATATAGATGCTGTTAAGAAAAACAATAGAAATGATTTTATTCATTTTTACCAAATTATAGATGTACTTATTATTGATGATGTACAATTCCTTTCTGGCAAATCAGGAACTCAGGATGTATTCTTCCATATTTTCAATCATTTACATCAAAACGGGAAACAGGTTATTTTAACAAGTGACAAGGCTCCTGTTGACATGCAAGATATTGAACAACGTTTATTATCTCGTTTTAAATGGGGATTATCAGCTGAATTACAAAACCCAGATTTTGAAACTCGGGTTTCTATCCTAAAAAACAAACTCTATCGTGATGGTGTTGAAATGCCCGAAGATATTATTGAATATGTAGCTAAAAATATTAAATCCAATGTTAGGGAGTTAGAAGGCGCTATTATTTCGTTAATTGCCCAATCCTCTTTCAATAAAAAAGAGATTACTATAGATTTAGCTAGAACTATAGTTGAGAAATTTGTAAAAAACACAAAACGCGAAGTTTCTATAGATTATATCCAAAAAATAGTATCAGACTATTTTCTAATGGATGTTGACACTTTACAATCTAAAACTCGAAAGCGCCATATTGTACAAGCAAGGCAATTGGCCATGTTTTTTGCTAAAAAACTCACTAAAGCTTCTTTAGCAAGTATTGGTTCTCAAATAGGAAAACGAGATCACGCAACTGTGCTTCACGCTTGCAAAACGGTAGATAATTTATCTTCAACAGATAAGCAATTTAGAAAATATGTTGACGATATCACTAAAAAGCTTTCCGTTTAAAATTCATTTAAAATGACTAAAATTCTGATGGTATGCTTGGGAAACATTTGTCGTTCTCCACTAGCCGAAGGTATTTTAAAATCTAAACTCCCAGATTCTTTTAGTGTTGATTCTGCAGGGACGGCAAATTATCATATTGGCACTTCTCCTGATAAGCGATCTGTTGCCGTTGGTAAAAAATACGGGTTAGATATTTCTAATTTAAAAGGACGCCAGTTTGAGGTTTCAGATTTTGATGCATTTGAATTGATTTATGTTATGGATGAATCTAACTTCAAAAATGTTATTAAACTTGCTAGAAACAATGAAGATATTGATAAAGTAAAATTCATTTTAAATGAAATTTATCCAAATCAAAATTATGATGTTCCAGATCCTTATTACGGAGGAGATGAAGGTTTTGAAAATATTTACAAAATGCTAGATGAAGCTTGTTCGATTATTGCAAATACGTTAACTTCCAAAAAATGACAAATACTAAAGGCAAACTCTATTTAATACCAACTACTTTAGGCGATAATGACCCGCTAGAAGTTTTGCCTATTACAGTAAAAAAAACGATTGACAAGATTGATGTTTTCATTGTTGAAAATGAAAAATCGGCACGTCGGGTTATCAAAAAAATAAGTCCAGAAAAACCGCAACCCACCTTACAACTATTCCTTTTAAATAAACACACAGACGCATCAACTTTACCAAACTTTTTAGAACCGTGCTTAAACGGTGTTAACGTAGGTCTTTTATCCGAAGCAGGTTGTCCAGGTGTTGCAGACCCTGGTGCTGATGTAGTGAAATTAGCACATCAAAAAAACATAAAAGTTGTTCCTCTAGTTGGGCCATCTTCGATTTTAATGGCGATAATGAGCTCTGGAATGAACGGACAAAGCTTTGCATTTAACGGCTACCTACCTATCGATAAAGGTGAACGAAAAAATGAAATTAAACGATTGGAGCGTTTATCGTTTGAACATAATCAATCGCAAATATTTATAGAAACACCTTATAGAAATAATAAAATGCTTGAGGATTTATCGCATAGTCTTGAAAATAACACAGATGTCTGTGTGGCTTGTGATATTACACTTCATAGTGAGTTCATAAAAACACAAACGGCTAACCAATGGAAAAAAAATATGATAGATCTACATAAGAGACCTACCATATTTATTATTCATAAAAGCTAAGGTTCCCGCCTCAGCGAGCATGACAATTTCAACTGAAACCTGTGTTTTTTTTTTCAAAACTATACAGCCTTCGCTTTTCTATTTGGTTTCACAAAAGAGGTATCGTAACCAGAAAAACGCTTCATATAGTAACGCACCGTAGTACCGTAGCCATCTGCAAAATTATCTAGTCCGTAACTTCTTAAGTAATTTTTTACACTGCCAGGACCCGCTAAATGAGCCGCCGCTAAAATACCAGATTCCGTTACAATAATACCATTGATTCGTTTTCCAACAAAGTTTTTGATATCTCGTCTTAAAATCCATTTATTACGTGCTGTATTGGCAACAAATGCTTTTTCTTGTAAACTAGGGTTCTTCAAAAACTTAGCTGGATTATTAATACCAATCATTTTTAAAGTCTCAGCTCCAAACTGATATTTTCCTAAATACCCATAAGTGTTTACTGAAAAATAGTTTCCTCCAGATTCCTTAAAAGCCAAAGCCTCTTTAAAACCTACAAATGATTTTCCTAAATAAGGTGAAAATGCGAAGTCTGAAGTATTTAATGCTGAAAGTTTATCACTATCATTTGCATTATCACTTACTGTGTAATTTAAGCACAACCCCTCTGTAGAGTATTTACTTAAATCAATTGTTTCATTAGTTTTTAATGAAACATGTAATAGTACACATATTGTAAGCGTCAGTATCGAATAACTTGCAATATTTCTTACCATAATTTTTAAATTTTTTCAGCACATTTTAATATAAAATACGCCTTGAAATTTGAGCGTGCAAAATTAGCCTTTTTTTTAATAACTTCAAAATTAATCGATTATATGCTATCTTTAATAGTAGAATAGATGAAATACACACTTATTTTTATTGATTTCTAGTGTTGGTAGCGGTATTTTTATCATATTAAAAACATCAAAAATAGACCTCAATAATTTTGAGTTTGTCCTAATAGCATTCAAATTTACATCAAAACCCAAATAGTATTGCCGATACCGCTCGTTACTTGTTAACACTTGGTTGTCAACATCTTTCACCCCTGTTAGCATCCCTTCTGCACCATAGCCTACGGCAACATTTAACCACTTAGGGATTTTACTTTCTTTAAAGAATGCATGTAGGTTTGCGCTTAACCAATAGGTTTGTCCGTTATAATCTTTCAAAACCTGTTCTATAAACGAATCTCCAAGCTTATCTGGTCGTTGTTTAGCATATCCTGTTTGATGAAAAGAGTATTTTAGGGCAATTCTTTGCTCATCCCATAATAATTCTTGTCCAATATACAAACCTGTTCCTGCTCCATTTGCTAAAATATCTCCCCATGAAAATCCCCATGCCGATGAATACCCATCAAGCATTTCAACAGTAGTTAAAAAAGTAAATCCTAAAGTAGCTCCATAAATTAATTGATTCTTTTTACTAACACCGCTCCAATTTAAAAGTTGTGCACCATGCCTCCCAACTTGGTAGGATGTAAAAACATGACCGAGTTTATCCATTTGCAACCACTCGTTATTATCATTTATAGTTTGAAATTTAGAACGCTCAAAATCGGCATACCAAAGTTGATTCAATCCAATAAGCGCCATACCCGACAAAGATGCTTCGGTAATAATAACAGCATTTCTCCTTGGTTTATTAAGTGTATCACTTGGCGTTAAAAACGCATCAAGTTTAGATTGCGAAAAGGAAAAAATAGGAAATAATACTAAAAGAACAATATGTTTTATTGCAAAACACTTCACTATTTATTAATCCCTTGAGATGACAAATAACGTTGGTATGCTCTAGCATTTACATTATGCTGCGTAAGGGTTTTAGCAAACTTATGAAAGCCATAACGTTTAGCATCAGCAGCAAAATACAAGTATTTATGTTTCTCATAATTTAAAACCGCGTCAATTGCCGAAATATCTGGCATAGCAATAAGCCCAGGAGGTAATCCTCTATTTTTATAAGTATTATAAGGTGATTCAATGTCTTTATGAACATTTAACACCCGTTTTATAACGGTCTTTTGATATTTAGGAAGTTGATATGCGGCAAACTTTAATGTAGGATCAGCTTGAAGCGGCATCCCAATTCTTAACCTGTTCATATAAACACCTGCAATTCTTGGCTGCTCACTGGCTTGTTTTGATTCTTCATAGACAATAGAAGCCAATGTGATAACTTGGTCTTGAGACAAACCATTATCATGTGCTTTTTGAATTCTAGTATCAGTCCAAAAACGCTTATATTCTTTAAGCATTCTATTTCTAAACCCTTCTGCAGAAGTATTCCAGAAAAACTCGTAACTATTTGGCAAATACATACCTAATGCAGTGGCTTTGCTGAATTTATTTTCAACCAAAAAGGCATCGTCATGCATAGCATTTATAAGCGACACACTATCAGCTTCTATCTCTTTTGAAACACGTCCTGCTAATCTTTCTAATGTACTTTGGTTATTGAACGATACTTTGATTGGCAAATTTTTACTTCGGATAGAATTAATAATATCGTTATTAGTCATGCCTTTTTTAATGGCATACTTTCCTGCTTTTATATTTGTCGTGTACTTTTTTTGTTCCGCTAAATCATCAAACGAATCAATATCCTCCAACAAGGGCTCTAATTGATTGCGAACCTCATCATAACTCGCATTTGACGGAATATATATATAAGCCGTTTCGTTATTAAACGCTGTGTTAGGTTTTAACATGGCCTTGTAAACAAAATTTGCAAAAAACGCGGCTACAACAAGTCCAATAACTAAAATAGCAAGAAGTATCTTTTTTATATACATTTAATTATTTATAAGCTGAAATAGATATTCATTTTTATAGGAACCATTTATGGTGTTCCAATCTTTTTTGAGACCAATTTCTTTAAAGCCATGATTGGCAAATAATTTTATACTGGCTTCGTTTTCTTCTGAAATATTACAATATAACTGGTGCAAGCCTAAATGTGTAAAACTATAATCAATGAGTAATTTTAAAGCCTCATTTCCGTAGCCCTTTAATCTATCGCTAGGTTCTTTTACTAAGATGCCAACGCCTGCTCTACTATTTTTAAAATCGAAATCGAATAAATCAATCATGCCTAAAGTCACTTCACTATAACTTGAAATAACCAATCTTAATTGCTTCACTTCAAAAATATCTTTGTGAGCATTTTCTAAATATTGTTTTATTAAAAACTTAGAATATGGTGTTTGGGTATTACTAATTTCCCAAATAGATTCGTCATTTTCAACAGTATGGATAAACTCCAAATCCTCAGGTTCTAAAGCACGTAAATATATGTTTTCGCCCTTTAGAGTAATCATATTATTCCTTTATAAACAAAAGTTGCTGGACCAATTAGCCAGACGTTTTTGTACACCTCATTTTCTACATCAAAACACACTTGCAAGTCGCCTCCTTCTACATTTAAAGTGATGTGTTTTTTGTCTGCCTCCCCTAAATAATGCATAGCTAACGCAACCGCTGTTACCCCTGTACCGCATGACAAAGTTTCATCCTCCACGCCTCGCTCATAAGTTCTTACACGAAATGTCGTATCAGATACTTTTTTTACAAAATTGACATTAGTTCCAGCGTCATTATATGGCGAACCATATCTGATTTTCGCGCCTTCGCTTTTAATATCGAAATCCTCAATATGGCTTTCAAATTGCACATGATGGGGCGACCCTGTATTTAAAAACACATGGTTTTTATATTTTTCAATGGCATCAACATCTTGCATTTGCAGTTTCACGATATTGCCATCTATTGTGGCGTGGTGCACCCCATCAATAGCTTCAAAAACAGCTTTATTTGTAATAACGCCTAATTGTTTTGCAAAAGCCACTAAGCAACGCCCCCCGTTTCCGCACATAGTACTTTCGTTCCCATCAGCATTAAAGTACACCATTCTAAAATCAAAATCAGGATGGTTTTCCAATAAAATAAGTCCGTCTGCTCCTATGCCAAAACGTCTGTCGCACAAATGGTTAATACGTTTGGTATCATTTTTGTCGAAGATTTGTTGACGATTATCAATCATCACAAAATCATTTCCTGTTCCTTGATATTTGTAAAAAGTCTGTTGCATAATAAAAGCACAAAGATAAAGAAGTGATTTAAATTTTTTGGTTGTTATCAAGAATTTTGGGTAATCCAGAAAAGCGTGTTGATAATGAAAAAATCATGAATGGGAAGCGCGTTAGGAATTGAGGTATTTGTTGAAGCTCTTTTTGTGTTGTTGCACCTATGCAACACAAAAAAGCGACTACCGAAAGCCCGACCCTTGGGTAACGCCCAAATAATTACTGATAATTATGTAAAACTTTTGAAGATTATTATGATTGTTAAATAGTCGTTAAAGTTGAATTTTTGATTCAATAAATATTTAATTTTAATCGTTAATAGAACTTAAACTAAAAAAAAATATGAAGAAGATTTTAACATTACTATTGGTTTCTGCATTAGGTGGGATTTTCACTTTAGGAGCGTATAAACTTTATATAGAAGACGAAAATCCAGTTGCAATTGCAACTGCCGATTCAATTCCTGCATTTTTGCCAACTCATAATGTGGATGCATTTTTAAACGCGGCAGAAAACACAGATTTTACAGTTGCAGCAGAAAATACTGTAGACGCCGTAGTACACGTAAAAAACATAACTCTGAGTTCTGGACAAATGACTTTACAAGATTTATTTTCTGGTAGAAGCCCAAAGCGTGCGCAGTTAGGTACAGGTTCCGGTGTTATTATTAATGCCGATGGCTATATAATTACTAACAATCACGTTATTAGAAACGCGCACGAACTATCGGTTACTTTAAACAACAACAAAACTTTTAAAGCCGAAATTATTGGAACAGATCCAAAAACCGATATAGCATTGTTAAAAATTGAATCTGACGAAGCCTTACCTTATGTAACATTTGGCGATTCTGATACTTCAAAAATTGGTGAATGGGTTCTGGCAGTGGGCAATCCGTTTAATTTAACATCAACGGTTACCGCTGGTATAATCAGTGCTAAATCTAGAGATTTAACAGGCAAAAGTTCACAATCCTTTATTCAAACAGATGCTGCCGTAAACCCAGGGAATTCTGGTGGTGCGCTGGTAAATACGAATGGCGAATTAATTGGCATAAACACGGCAATAACTTCGCAAACGGGGTCTTATATTGGGTATTCGTTTGCCGTACCTAGTAATATTGCCCGCAAGGTCGTAGAGGATATTATGGAATATGGCAACGTGCAAAATGGTATTTTAGGTATTGTAGGGGGCACCTTAAACAGCTCGGTAGCAGAAGAACTGGGCGTAGAATACACTGAAGGTGTACTTGTTAGTGAGGTTACTAAAAATTCTGGTGCAGAAAAAGCAGGTATCAAAAGCGGTGATGTTATTAAAAAGTTAGATGATATCGAGATTTCAAAATTTGAAGACCTAAGTGGCTATATTAAGACCAAACGCCCTAATGATATTGTGAAGGTTGAAGTATCGAGAGACAACAAGTTAAAATCATTCTCTGTAAAACTTACTAAAACCGAACTATTTACTGTGACCTTCATGAAAATGGAATTACAGGATTTAACTGATGCTTTTAAGGAAAAACACGGAATCAATAATGGTGTTATGGTTAAAAGCACGGAAAACAAATGGTTGTATTCTAATTTAGGAATTTCGGAAGGTTATATTATCACAGGAATTAATGATATTCAAATTGAATCCATCGAAGATATTTCAAAATTAAAGAAAAAATACGGCGATGATATTTTAGAAAACATCAAAAAGTTAGAATATATAAATAACAGAAAAGAGAAAAAAGAAGTTATTTTTAGATAAAAAAAGTCCTTATACCGATTTTTTTTAACCCTTCAAAGTTTTAAATTTTGAAGGGTTATTTTTTTCTTAAATTACATTACGAAAACGTTTGAAATATGATATTTTTGTACCCCCTCAAAATCGAACTAAACTATTTAAGCTATGGTTTCCAACAAAACTTATGAAAAAGAATTAGCTTTTCAATCAGACCGACGAAAAGTAACCGTTGAATTTATTAAAATTATAAGCGACTTGTGGTACGACAAATCTATCGAGTTGGTGCTTTTCAGAAATCAATTAATTGATAGAAACGTAAGTCAGATTTTAAACCTGCATGAATATGCTGGTAAATTTGTACAAAAACCGATTTCTATTTTTGATTCAGTAGAAATCGCACAGGCTATTAAGGCACTTGATATACCACCTGCAAAATTAGATATCGGGAAGCTTACTTACGAATATCAACTAGAAGACAATACATACAGCAATGCCACCGCTTTTGTTGCTAGGAAATTAAAAGACGCTAGAAAAAATGGGCATATTGCCCCTAAAGATGTTGTACTTTATGGCTTTGGTAGAATTGGTCGATTAGTTGCTCGCGAACTTATGGCACGTACGGGAAAAGGCAGTCAATTGCGTTTAAGAGCCATAGTTACCAGAGGAACAATAGACGCCCAAATACTTGAAAAAAGAGCATCACTATTACGTTATGATTCCGTACATGGCGATTTTCCAGGAACGGTTTCTGTCGATTTAAAAAACAAGGCCTTAATTATTAATGGCACTACGGTAAATATAATTTCGGCTCATGCACCCGAAGCTATTGATTATACCGAATTCAACATCAATAATGCCTTAATCATAGATAATACGGGAGCTTTTAGAGATAAGAAATCCTTAGGCAGGCATTTAAAAGCTAAAGGTGTTGATAAGGTTTTGTTAACGGCACCAGGGAAAGAAGTTCCGAATATTGTATATGGTGTCAATCATAAAGAAAACGATCCAGATAAAGTTGATATATTTTCTGCAGCATCGTGTACAACCAATGCCATCACCCCAGTATTAAAAGCTATGGAAGATTCTTTTGGTGTAAAAAGCGGGCACTTAGAAACCATTCATGCGTATACCAACGACCAAAATCTGGTGGATAATTTCCATAAAAAATACCGTCGTGGTAGAGCTGCTGGATTAAATATGGTAATTACCGAAACTGGTGCAGGAAGTGCTGTTGCCAAGGCATTACCAAGTTTGGAAGGTAAATTAACATCAAATGCCATTCGTGTTCCTGTGCCTAATGGATCATTGGCTATTCTTAACTTAGAGTTAAAAAACAAAACATCACTTGAAGGTGTTAATACTATTTTAAAAAAATATGCTTTAGAAGGTGATTTGGTAGAGCAAATTAAATACGAATTGAGTGATGAATTAGTTTCTAGCGATATTGTAGGCAATTCAGCCCCATCCATTTATGATAGTAAAGCCACCATTGTTCGTAAAGATGGTAAAAATGTGCTGCTCTATATTTGGTATGATAACGAGTACGGCTATAGCCACCAAGTTATTAGACTTGCTAAATATATTGCCAAAGTTAGACGTTATACCTATTATTAAAAATAGCTACTATTACTGCTTCTATTTTGTAATTTTAAAATACTAATAGTACCGTCATCTAAATACACATTTGAACCGTATATAAACTAGCCTCATTTTTATGAGGCTTTTTAATGATTTATAATCAATTAATAAACAATATTTTATAAATTCGCAAACCAAATACAACCATTAAAATCATTCAAAAATGAATCCTAATAAATCACTTTTTTTTATAGTATTTACGTGTTTATTCACATTAACCGTATTTTCTCAAGCTAACCAAGAAGAAGACAAATTATCATTAAATAGTGGTACAATTGATAGCCAGTTCGAGTATATCCTTAGAAAGTCTGGTAATTTTAAAGGCACAAACGGACAAGCTTATGAAGCCGTTAAACGAAGCATGCTACTTACTTTAAGAGCACATACAAATGATTCCTTAAAAACGGTTCATAAAAACCTAACAGAAACGCAGGCTGTAGTTAAAAATCAAGCTAAAGAAATTTCAGATTTAAAAGCGAATCTTTCAAATACCCAAACTGATTTAGACAAAACCAATTCAGAAAAAAACAATATGGCTCTATTTGGTATGCAAATGAGCAAAAGCAGCTATAATGTGCTTATGTGGTCTATTATTGGTGGATTATTAGCCTTACTCCTTTTCTTTATTTATAAGTTTAAAAATAGTAATTCAATTACACACGATGCTAAAAAGGCACTTGCAGAAATTGAAGAAGAATTTGACGAGCACCGTAAAACAGCCTTAGAGCGCGAACAAAAAGTGAGACGCCAATTACAAGACGAAATTAATAAGCAGAAAAAAGCTTAAAAAAATAGTTTAGGATATAAATTCATTAAAGAGACTGTCTAAAAAGTCAATTTTAGAGCAAACTGTCACATTGAGCGCAGTCGAAATGCATTGAAAATCAAGATTATAATTTTTTCGACTGCGCTCAAAATAACGACCGGAATAACTTTTCAGACAGCCTCTTTTTTTATGACAATTACTAAAACTACCACAGAACATTAAGATAATTTAGTTCCACTTTTTGATGGTTACCGCATATTTTACAGACAACCGTCTGACCACGAATCGGTTCGTGAATTTTTAAAAGCACGCCTTGCCAAACAAGATTCAGTAATATATATAGCTTATATAAACGTTATTCCGGTTGGTTTTAAACAACTTTTCTTTTTGTTTTCTTCGGTAAGCATGGAACCCTAAAACACGTTATGGATTTTCCCGAAAACAAAAAAGCCTCTTAAAGCAGACTTTTCGAGTTAAGTGGGGAGAGCAGGATTAAATATCCTAGTTCCCCGCACGTGAAAATGAAAAGTAACGCTGTTATCACAGCTTGACATTTTTATTTTATAATGTTTACTGAAATAAATTTCGCAAACATTATAAAACAAAAAAGTCTGCCAAAGCAGACTTTTCGAGTTAAGTGGGGAGAGCAGGATTCGAACCTGCGAAGACGTAGTCAGCAGATTTACAGTCTGCCCTCGTTGGCCGCTTGAGTATCTCCCCAAAACTGAACGCAAATATATTATTGTTTATCAATTCTACAAAAGGAAACTAGAAAATTTAATATAAATATTCACTTTGTGTCATGCTTAACTTGTTTCAGCATCTGATACCTATTGAGAATCAATGGCTTTCAAAATGAAACCCTGAAACAAGTTCAGTGTGACGTGGCATCTTTTGATATCACAACTCATAACGCAATCTAAACGTTAAAAAACGAGGTTGGATAAAATACTCGGTGGCACTAACCGAAATATTACCTGCGCTACTTCTATTTTGCGACTTGGTATCTAATAAATTAGTAGCTTTAATTTCGTATTCCCATTTACTGTCTTTATTCTTTTTATAAGCTAATGAAGCATCCCAAAACTCATAAGAATTAATAGTTTGATCTTCGTCGCTAAAATTATTATACGAATAGTCGGTTTTAAAAGTAAACGATTTAAAAATAAGCGCATCAAACTCTATCGATGGGGCTTTGGTAAAAAACTTTGTTCTCCGGTCGCCTTGGTCGTTATCTTGAATGGTGTAACGATACCCAATTTCAAAGTTTGGAGCTTCTCTAAAATTTGATCTTAACTGGGTTCTATAGGTTTGTGAATAATTTTCATTTACTGAAGTTCGGTCATTAACCACCTGATTAAATTTATTGTAACTTAAATTTGCACTTAATGTGCCCCTAAATTTTCCAATGGTTTTTTGAAAACGTGTATTGGCACTAGCACTTTCATCTGCTAAAGCAGAATTAATAGGCGAACTGATTCTAATAACACTACCCTGCGGAAGACTGGAACTGGTTCTAATCCTATCTACGGTTTTACTATAGTTAAGCCTTGCCGTTACATTAGTATAATTGAACATATTAAAGCTAAAATAAGATAGGTTTAAGTTATGAGACACCGCACTTTCTAACTCCTGATTTCCAGAAAAAACGGAACCATAATTGTTCAAGACCAAACCTCTAGCCAATTGATTTACATCGGTAAAACGGGTACGCATGCTGTAATTAAAAATAATTTGTTCGCTCTTTTTTAATTGCATACGCATATTAAAATCCGGTAAGAGTCTGAAAAAATTATCCGTATACTTAACATTAAACTGATTGTTTTTTGCACTGTAAGCATGTCCTGAAAACCCAGGTGTGAAGGTGAAAATTCCTGATTTTAATCTATAATGCACACCTAAATACAAATCGCTGAACGTGTAACCAATGTTGTTGGTATCTAAACCATCGTTTATTGTTGGTGTGGTTTCAAATTTTGAATCATCATCTAAAACCTGAAAAATATTAGAATCAAAATCTTGTCGGCTATAAATGGTTCCTAATGTAAAATTGATATCGCTTTTTTTATTAAGAATATTCCAATAATCCAATTTAGCATCTACTTGGTTCGATTTTACGCGTTTGTCTTGATTAATATTATAGACCGATTGTTCTCGGTCTAAACCTAAATTACTTGCTGTATCATCATAAGCATCTGGGTCTGGCAGATTATCATCTGGATTAACCGGGTTATCATTATTAGCAGGATCATTCTCTAAAATGGCGTTATAAAAAGGATCCTCATCTTGCAATAAATGTTGTACTTCAAAAGCAAAAATATTGGTGTCGTCTAGTGTATAATAGTAATTTAAGTTTTGATTGAAACTAAAAGGTGTAGCGCTTTCTAATTCGTCAATATTACCAACACGAGAAGACAAAACGTTTTGATCTTGCGACTCTTTCGAGGTTCTAGCCAACACATCATAATCTAATTGGTTATTCCCATTAGGTTTATACTTAGCACTAAACTTCATCATGGCTAAATCGCTACGTTGTGTTGTGTTGCTTTCTTTATTTTCATCTCTTGATGCATCATTTAAAAACTGCACATCGTTAATTTCCTGTAAATCTGTTCTGCTACTTAAAAAAATAGCAAAACCACTTAAATCTAAAGTCTTTTTTGGTGAGTAACTAAAGTTTGCTGCTCCAAACTTGGTATTTATATCTTTTGCTCTATTATTTTGAAGCGTTAAAAACCCTAAATTATTACTTCCTAAATCGATATTGGTTCCGCTACCTCTACTCGGGCTTCTAAAACCGCCTGTAAAATTGAAATAATCGCGACGCGTAAACGCTATTTCACCTATATTGTTTAAATCGCCAATAACGTTGATGCTATATTTGGGACTGTAATAAAACAACTTGGGTTGCGCCAAATACAAGGTATTTTCTTCTGAAGCTCCTCCTCCTGCCGTTACATTTCCAAACCAGAAATTCTTTTTTCCTTGTTTAAGCTTAATATTTATAGCAATATTATCTTGATTGTTGGTTACACCGCTTAACTGCCCAACTTCGGCATAATTTTTAAGGACCTCAACTTTATCAATGGCATTAGCAGGTATATTTTGAGTTGCTAATTTAGAATCGCCATCAAAAAAATCTTTCCCTTCAACCATCACTTTACCAACGGTTACGCCTTCAACTTCAATTTGTCCTTCGTCATTAACTTCAACACCAGGCAACTTATTTAATACATCGCCCAACTTTCTTTCTGTTCCAGACGTAAAAGAATCCGCATTATAAACAATGGTATCTCCTTTTATAGTTACTGGCATCTCGTAAACTAATTCTACTTCATCTAAAGTAGTGTCGTATTGCAACGTAAAATCTTTTGTAATATTTAAATCTGACGTTTTTAAATCTACTTGCGCTGTTTTAGTTCCTATATAACTTACCTGAATTTTATAATTGGTGTTTTTTTCTATAGATAGCTTGTAACGTCCATCTGAATTGGAAATGCCATAAGAATCTAATTTTTGGGTTTCTTGGTTTATAGCAATAACATTTGCCAGCTCAAGTGGCGCTCCTATACTGTCTTTAATAACACCTTCTAGCTTTACTTGAGCAAAAGTGGATCCAGCTACCAAAAGCAGCAGTAAAAAAATTAGTTTATTCATTAAATGGTTTTTTGATTGATTAACACCTAAATTACCTTCGTCTTCCACCGCCTCTACCACCTCTATTCCTAAACATTTCTCGCATTTCCTCCGTTTTCTTCTTAACGATAATGTCATACTCTTTTTGGGTGACTTCTTTTCCCTTTGAAGGCACTTTAAAAACATCTTTTTCTGAAGGGTTTAATATGATTTTAGAACATAAAATAGTTGTTCTATCGGCACTCACTTCTAAAATTAATCCTGGTAACCCCCAATATACATCCGGCCCTTGATTAACCGGTATTTGTGGTGTATACCAAGCAGTAACCATTATTTCTCTAGGTGCTTCCTCTTTTTCTACCACTTTATTTTCTGTATTTGTGGAATCTTGGGGCTTTTCATCATTCGGTCTTCGCCTAAAACTACTAAAATCAAAGCCTTCAACTTTTTTAACTGCAGTAGCTTTAAAACACATATACTTGCCAATCATTTTAGTTTCAGCTCCCATTTCCCAATCTAACTTTCGTAAACTATCATTTATTAAAAACTGTTTCCCAAAAAATTCTTGTTCCTGTATTAATTGCTGCGCTTTTACATTTTTATATTGATTGCCACCTGTAGCATTCATCATCCCAAAACGCATACCGCCGCCTCCTTGCCCAGGAGTCTCCAAACCCGCTTCCTCTTTATACAATGATTCTGATTGATTAAATGTTAGAATATATACTTTCTCCAAAGCGTTCTTCATGCGGTCTGCTATTTGCTTTTTTCGTTCTTCAGATAATTTACCACCTCCAAAATTACTCATATCAACAGTTGTTTTTGTCTGATAGTAAGCTTTACCTTGGAAGCTTTTTTGGGCAAATAAGAACAGTGAGGTTAGGATTAAAAAAACGGATGTTATTAATTTTACGGAATTAATTTTCATTATAGCATGTTTTTGTTTCGTAATAAAACTAAAGTTTTTATTTGACTCCAAAACGTACTATTTAGTTTAATCACTTATGTGTTAAATAATTCTTAAAAAACTAACCACCTATTCTAATTTCTATGCTCCCAGCACCATCATCACAATTATGCTCATAGCATTCTTTTTTCCATTTTTTTTTCAAAATGGCTTCAAGCGTATGTAAGATATGTGGTGTTGAGAAGTCTACAGTTTCTATTTTATCAAAATAACAAATAAAAGTGGTTTGATTTTTGTACTTTTCAAATCGATATGAAATACATCATTTACCTTTTTTTTCTTTTACCTTACTCAATATTTGCTCAAGAATCCATTGAAGCATCTTTTATTAAAAAAACAAAATTAACTATTGAAACTCTTGTTTCTGTTGATAATTTTGGGACGACCTACTTTATAAACAACAGTGTATTCAACAAAAAAGACACTAATAAAACCATTACATATAACAACTTACAATTAGGGAATCTATATTCTGCGCATGCATTTAATCCTTTAAAAATTAATCTATTCTATAAAGATTTCAATACTGTTGTTACTCTTGATAACAGGTTAGCTGAAATTTTTAAAATAGACTTTAATGCGCTTAATAAATATAAAAACATCTCACACGTTTCTACAGGACATGATAATACCATATGGGTATTTAACCAAGACCTTCAAAAACTAGAACTTTTTGATTACAAAACACGAACAACCCGGGCGCAAACCGTTCCTGTTCAAAGCACGGTTATAGACCTAAAAAGCAATTACAATTATTGCTGGTTACTCACAGAAAATTATATCTACATGTATAATTATTTTGGCAGCTTAGTAAAAAAACTAAAAAATGAAGGGTATACATCTTTGGTTGAAAGCAATGATAACATCCTATTAAAAAAAGAAAATTCGCTTCTTTATTTGAAAAAAAATAGTGACAAACCACTTCCAATTAAAACACAAAATTTATTAATAAATCAGTTTTTTGTAACCAATGAAACCTTGTATATTTACAACAATGAAACCTTACACCAATTCCAACTAAAAATCAAGTAAATTATGCATATTGCTATTGCCGGAAATATTGGCGCTGGAAAAACGACACTCACTAAATTATTAGCAAAACATTATAAGTGGGAAGCACAATTGGAAGACGTAGTAGACAATCCATATTTAGATGATTTTTACAATCAAATGGAACGTTGGAGCTTTAATTTACAGGTTTACTTTTTAAACAGTAGATTTCGTCAGGTTTTACAAATTCATCAAAGCGGAAAAGATATTATTCAAGACCGAACAATTTATGAGGACGCTCATATTTTCGCGCCTAACCTACATGCCATGGGTTTAATGACGAATAGGGATTATGAAAACTACAAATCGCTTTTCGATTTAATGGAATCTTTAGTTAAAGGCCCAGATGTTTTAATTTATTTACGAAGCTCTATTCCAAATTTAGTTTCGCAAATTCACAATAGAGGTCGTGATTACGAAAACTCAATTAGTATTGATTATTTAAGTAGATTAAATGAACGTTATGAAGCTTGGATTCACGGCTATGATAAAGGAAAATTGTTAATCATAGATGTAGACAATTTAAATTTTGTTGATAATCCAGAAGATTTAGGTAGCGTTATTAATACTATTGATGCTGAAATTAATGGGTTGTTTTAACCTCTAATAAAACCGTTTTCTTTAGCATGTTCAATAGCTAGATAGCTACTATCAACCAAAAGAACAGGTGTTCTTTTATAATCTTTAAATAATCTGGACACATGAAGCATTTTCTTTTTATGGTTAACACTATGCAAATAAATGGCTAAAATTCTTTTAGGGTAAGCCTCAGCTATTTCCTTATAAATATCAGGGTCATGCTCACCACTATCGCCTATTAAAATGAATTTTAACTTTGGATAGGTTTTTAAAATATTGACGATTTCTATTTGTTTTTGTGGACTATCACCAGAGTTCTTTTTGAATATATCCTTAAAACTTCGCAGTAAGATTGGCCCTTTGGGAAAGCTATTCTGTTTTAAAAAGAATTCGAGGTAACGGTATAAATTCCATGGGCTATGGCTTACATAAAATATTGGGTTAGCATCATGCCCCGTTTTTCCTTGATGCAATAAATTATAAAACTCCGGTGCTCCTTCTAACGGAATTCGTTTTCCTGCTGAAATTAAAAAGGTGTTTATAAGGACTCGCCACTTCAATATAGAACTTAAACCAGTGTGTAGTATCGTATCATCAATATCGCTAATTATCCCAAACGACGCTTTATTTGACGGAATGAGCATCTCTCCTGGAAATCGGTTATCTAATTGTATGGTTCTTGTCAGATGTTTTTCTCTATAAGAAAACTCTAGTTGAACCCAACCTGCTTCATTAGCATAATTACTAATATCATCAACCTTTTCATCTAATAAAAAATAACCCTTATTATCAGTTTTGGTGTAAAAACATGTATCATTACCTAGTCTAATTATGAGTTCTGTATTTTTTATTTCATCGGTTTCAAAACGCTTCCAGGCATTTAAAAGTAATTTGAACTTACCCTTTTGTTCTAAATCAATACTTTCATCTTCTATGGCTCTTCCCCTTAAATAAACATGGTTTGGTGTTCCGTAAGTTTGAAAAGCAATGATTTGAAGTGGGTCTTTTTTGAACATAAAACGTAATTACTTTTGATTTGTTTGAAATGTAGTTAGCTATAGCTTTTAAAAAATTTAGCCACGAATTTCACGAATTTCCACAAATCCATTCTTTTTCTAAAATATATTCGCAAATAGTATGGTTTAGAATTTCACGAATGCAACAGACCTTCAGTCTGCTTTAAAAGCCTATGGACTTGCAGTCCATAACAGTTTAGTTAAAAATACAAAAAAACCACACCGATTGGTGTGGTTTTTTCATTTGAAATTTATAATCTATTTAGCAATCGTCTTCTATTTTATCAAATGAAGCTACAAAAGTTTGAGTAACCTCAGCTGCAGCTTCAATTTGAGCTTTAACTTCTGCCTCAGTACCATTAAATGTTTCATAGCTCCTAGATGCTTCACCATTTTCAGTTGTAATTGTAGTCAAAACAGCTTTAACAGTTCCATCTTCATTCTCATTCATTTCTACTTTAACTTCTTTAGAAATATTGTTTACTACTTCTGTAGTATCTTTATCAGATACATAAACCGTAACAACATCTGATGATAATGCAATACTAGGTGCAATTACTAAGGCTACAACCGACATTAATTTTAATAATATGTTTAATGAAGGTCCTGAAGTATCCTTAAACGGATCTCCAACTGTATCACCTACAACTGCAGCTTTATGCGCATCTGTCCCCTTTTTACCTTGCTCTTCAATGGTTTTCTTAGCATTATCCCAAGCACCACCAGCATTCGATTGGAAAATAGCCATAAGCACACCACAAGTTGTTACACCTGCTAGTAAGCCTCCTAACATTTCAGCACCTCCAATAAATCCAACGGCAACAGGAACAGCAATAGCTAATAACCCCGGTAATACCATTTCTTTAATCGATGCTTTTGTTGAAATATCAATACATTTTCCATAATCTGCAACACCATCAGCAGCATCAAAAATGGCTCTTTGTTCTTTTGTTGCTTTCGACATATCAGAGTCAACAGCTCTCATAACCTCTAAAGCAGCTTTTAATTTTGGAATATCTCTAAACTGACGACGAACCTCTTCAATCATTGCCATAGCAGCACGACCAACAGCATTCATTGATAAAGCCGAAAATACAAATGGCAACATACCACCAACTAATAATCCTGCCATAATTTTAGGCTGAGATACATCTATTGCAGTTACACCAGCAGTTTTCATAAACGCTGCAAATAATGCTAAAGCTGTTAATGCCGCAGAAGCAATAGCAAAACCTTTACCAACAGCCGCAGTTGTATTACCAACAGCATCTAATTTATCAGTACGTTCACGAACCTCGCTTGGTAATTCTGCCATTTCAGCAATACCACCTGCATTATCACAGATTGGCCCATAAGCATCAACTGCTAATTGGATTCCTGTGTTTGCTAACATCCCTACCGCTGCAATAGCGATACCGTATAAACCTGCAAAATGATGTGATACCATGATAGCAGCAGCAATCAAAAGAATAGGAATCATTGTTGACATCATTCCAACACCTAAACCAGCAATAATATTTGTAGCTGCTCCAGTTTCAGATTGCTCGACAATTGACATGACAGGTTTTTTACCAGTAGCTGTATAATACTCCGTTATTTTACCAACACCTAAACCAGCAATTAAACCAGAAATTGTTGCCCAAAACACACCCATTGCCCCGAAAGGTAAACCATCGATTGATTCAGGGATTAAAGCATTAATAATAAAATAAGACGCCACAACCATTAATCCTGCAGAACCAAATTCTCCAATATTTAATGCTGTTTGTGGGTTTCCTCCATCTTTTACTTTTACAAAAAAGGTTCCAAGTATAGACATTATGATACCTACAGCTCCAAGGACTAAAGGCAAGTAAACAGCTCCTAAACCATTAAAATCTGGTGTTAGAATAAATGCTCCTAAAACCATTGTACCAATAATAGAACCTACATAAGATTCGAATAAATCGGCTCCCATACCAGCAACGTCACCTACATTATCTCCAACGTTATCAGCAATAGTCGCAGGGTTTAATGGATGATCTTCTGGAATACCAGCTTCAACTTTACCTACTAAATCCGCTCCTACATCGGCAGCTTTGGTATAAATACCACCACCAACACGGGCAAATAATGCAATAGATGAAGCCCCTAATGAAAATCCTGAAAGTACATTTAATACCATCGATAAATTTCCAGCTCCGGGCCACATACCTTGATATAACATAAATAAGCCACTCAATCCTAAGATTCCTAAACCTACTACACCTAATCCCATTACAGCACCACCAGCAAACGCAACTTCTAATGCGCGACCTAATGATGTTCTAGCAGCTTGTGTTGTTCTTACATTGGCTTTGGTTGCCACTTTCATCCCGATAAATCCGGCCAAAGCAGAACAAATAGCTCCAATAATAAAGGATACGGCTACCATACCGTTTGACCCTACTTCTGATGCGCCTTTAAAATATAACAAGACAGCCACTGCAGCCACAAAAATTGCTAAAACTTTGTATTCTGCTTTTAAGAATGCCATGGCTCCGTCTGCAATATTCTTAGCTATACGTGACATTTTTTCATCGCCAACTTCTTGTTTCGAAACCCATCCGCTTTTTAGAAAAACGAAAATTAAAGCTACAACACCAAAAAGTGGTAAAAATTTTACTATTAATTCCATATTAAGTTAGTTAATTATTAAATCAGTTATTTTTTAACAGAGCCAAAAATAGGAAAATATAAGTGATAAAAAAAACCCCTATTAATTAAAGATTTTGTATCTAAACCGCCCTTAAATTATATTATTTTTAATACTATGATATATGTTAGTTTTTTCTTGTTTTTACGAATAAATTTACACAATAAACTATCGAAGATTTCATAGTCCCGCTCGATGGTTTAGTATTAAAAAACCAATTCAAACCTCTTTTTTCCATTTTTATAAAACAAATATCTATTGGATATATTTTAAATAAAAAGACCATCTTAATTATTAAAGATGGTCTTTTTTATCTTGAAATTGAAATTCCAATTATATGGTAAACGTTCTTTTTTTCTTGTGCTCACTATTATCATAACGTGCTACACATTCATGATAAATTTTAATGGCAGCTTCAGCATTTCCCCAGCCACCAGTATCTACTTTTTTCTTCTCTAAATCTTTATATACTTGAAAAAAGTGTTCTATTTCTTTAAGCCTGTGTGGATTTAAATCAGAAATATCTTTTCTTTTACTCCAAATGGGATCTGAAACTGGTACACATATAATTTTTTCATCTGGTCCTTTTTCATCTGTCATATAAAAAACCCCGATAGGTCTCACTTCCATAACCACCATTGGATAAGTAGGTTCTGTTCCCAATACCAAGACATCCAAAGGATCTTGATCCAACGCCAAAGTTTCTGGTATAAAACCATAATCCCCTGGATACATCATTGAAGAAAACAACATACGATCAAATCTAATTTTATGTAATGTAAAATCATATTCATATTTATTTCTACTTCCTTTAGGTATTTCTATTAACACATCAAATGTTACTATTTCCTTTTTTTTATCACTCATTGTATAATTTATTTTTCTATCCTCAATCAGGATATATCATTCATATTTTAAGATTGCAAATGTAAAGAACCATTAACCTTTAAGCAACAAAATCAATCTCTTTTCTATCATTTTACATTACATAAACTTAATTTGACGTAGAAAACAAATTAAGCAAAAAAACACCCTAATATTTATTATCTTGTGCATGACTAATTCTTATAATTTAAAAATCATGCGACTTCTACTGTTTGCGTTTATAACACTTTTTTCATTTTTTTCTATCCATGCACAACACCAACCTTGGCAGGGTAAATTTGAACCTATTGATAATTTAATTTCTCCACCAAACATATACAGAACTGCTAGTGGTGCACCAGGAAAAGTGTATTGGCAGCAACGTGCAGATTATAAAATAAAAGTGACTTTGAATGAAATTGACAATACCATGTCTGGGGAAGAAACTATTACCTATTTTAATAATTCTCCAGATGATTTAAGTTATGTTTGGTTACAACTTGAACAAAACGTTAACAAAAAAGGAAATGAAGATTTTGGATCTGTGAACAATAGCATGAAAGACTCTATGACTACCAGACAAATTCAATTTCTTACTAGAACTATAGATTTTCCGGCTGGTTATTCTATTAAGCATGTAAAAGACACTAATGAGTACAACCTCAAAACCATGGTTAATAACACCATGATGAAGGTTAAATTAAATACCATACTTAAATCTGGATCATCTACAACCTTATCGATAGCTTGGTCATACCCTATTACTGACCGAAGCTTATTTTTATTATCAAGAGAAGGCTATGAGTATTTTCCTGAAGACGACAACACGGTTTATCTTATTGCGCATTGGTTTCCAAGAATGGCGGTTTATAATGATACAGAGGGATGGCAAAATCAGCAATTTCAAAAATTAGGAGAGTTTGCCTTAGAGTTTGGTGATTATGATGTTGAAATTACAGTACCCGAAGACCATATTGTAGCATCTACAGGAGAACTTCAAAATAGCGAAACCGTGTTAACCAAAACACAGCGTAAAAGGATGGATGCTGCGAGAAAATCTTTTGACAAACCTGTTATGATTATCACGAAAGCAGAAGCTGAAGCCAACGAAAAACAAAAATCCACAAAACAAAAAACGTGGAAATTTAAAGCTAAGAATGTTAGGGATTTTGCTTTTGCCTCATCTAGAAAATTTATGTGGGATGCTCAAGCTGTAAAACTACCAACCAACACTGTTATGGCCATGTCGTTATATCCCAAAGAAGGATTGCCCGTTTGGCAAGAAGAATCTACTAAGTCTATAATGCACGCACTTGAAGTGTATTCTGAAGCGACTTTCGATTATCCATATCCTGTTTGTATTTCTGTTAACACGTCTAATATTGGCATGGAATTCCCGATGATAAGTTTTAATGGTGGGCGTCCAATAAACGGCAAAATTAGTCATGCGGCTAAACAAGGTATGATTGGCACTATTATCCATGAAGTGGGCCATAATTGGTTTCCTATGATTGTGAGTTCGGACGAAAGAAAGTGGATGTGGATGGACGAAGGATTAAACACCTTTTTACACCAAAGAACGGTTGCTGAACGCTATCCTGAATTTAATAGCGTAACTCCGAAAAGCATTGTGCCTTTTATGAGTGGTGACAAAAATATTTTACGCCCAGTAATGACGACATCTGACAATGAATTATTTAATCAATTTGGAGCTAATTTTTATATAAAACCTACTGTAGGGTTACAAATGCTTCGTAATTCTATTATTGGAAAAGAACTTTTTGATGAAGCTTTTAAAGAATATGCCAACCGTTGGAAATACAAACACCCCAATCCTGCTGATTTATTTAGAACCTTAGAAGATGCAACAGCGACCGATTTAGATTGGTTTTACAGAGGTTGGTTTTTTACTACAGACCATGTAGATATGGAATTAACTAATGTAAAATGGTTTAAAGTTTTTGAAGAAAACTCTAATATTGAAGATCAAAACAAGTCTTCTAAAAGAAAAATTGTAGCCAACCAAAAAAATGTGGAATCTCAGGAAAAGGATTTTTCAAATGGCCCAGAAGTGATTACTATGACATCTACACCAGACGCTGCTTATGGTCAGTTTTTATCGCGATTAGATGAATCTGAAATTCGTAAACAACTTTCAGGAAAAAATATTTATGAGGTCACTATAAAAAACATTGGTGGTCTAGTTATGCCCGTTACCATTGCATGGGTATTTGCTGATGGTTCAACAGAAATTGATACTTTACCAGCCGAAATTTGGAGAAGAAATGAATACGAAATCCAACAAACTTTTATTAAAGACAAGGAAGTTAGCAAAGTAAATTTAGACCCTAATTTTGAATTTGCCGATACCGATATGAAAAATAATAGTTTCCCGAAGATTGAGTCGAAATCTGAGTTTGATAAGTTTAAAGATAGTAATAGGTAATTTCTCTAAAACAAAAGTTTATGAGTAGGCGCGTTAGGGATTGCAGTGGAAATCCTTTTTGTAAGGCACGAGCAAAAAGATTGCAACGAAAAGCCCGACCTTTGTGGTAACGCCAAAAAAAAAATACAAGTCATTACCTTTTATTGAAACCTAATGGCTTTTACGGGCGATATTTTTGTGATGATGTACGACGGAACAAGCAACATAAGCAAACATAAAATTAACGTGCCAACATTTAGTGCTATGATATACCCCAAACTGATGTAAACTGGGGCTTCGGTTACGTAATACACGCTAGGGTCTAGCGGGAATAATTTGAAATATTTTTGTGCAAACAAAAGTCCTAAACCTAAAATATTACCCCAGATTAGTCCTAAAATAATGAGGTATGAAGCGTTGTACAAAAAGAGTTTACGGATGCTCCAATTGTTGCTTCCTAAGGCTTTTAGGATACCTATCATTTGGGTGCGTTCGAGGATTAGAACGAGTAATGCGGTTATCATGTTAATGCCTGCTACGAGTATCATAATGCCGATGATGCCGTATATGTTTTTGTCGAATATTTTAATCCATTCGAAAATAGAACTAAACTTGTTGGTAATGGTCTGTGAGTTAAGTGTTGATGGCGTATTTTGATAGATTTCTACACCTTTTTTGTCCAATTCATTATAATCATCTATAAACACTTCAAAGCTTCCTATTTGGTCATCTTCCCATCTATTTATGCGTTGAATATGACGAATATCGCCTATTAAATAACTCGCATCAAAATCTTGAAATCCTGAATTGTAAATACCAACAATCTTATAGGTAATGATGTTGGGCAGTTTTTCTGGGTCGTCCTTTGCAAATACCATTTGAAAATTATCGCCGACCTTAAAGTGTAAACGATTTGCTAAATATGTTGAAATTAGCACTTCCTCATTTCTTTTTTGCTTGTAATCAGGAAGGCGACCTTCAATTAAAAACTCATTAAAATAGTTCCAATTATAATCTGCTCCTACACCTTTTAAATAAACGCCTTCAAAATCGGTTTCTGTACGGATAACTCCAAATTTAGAGGCTACGGCTTGAATGTGGGTAACACCTTCAACAGATTTAAACTCTGGATAAAACTCTTGATTTTTTGAAATGGGCAAACCGCTTTCTTGCGAATTGTTACTATCGTAATTTGTAATGGTAACATGCCCATTAAACGCCACTACTTTATCGCGTATTTTTTGTTGTAGACCAATTCCTGTTGCAATGGCTATCATCATAACCACAATACCAATAGCAATTGCGGCAATACCAATTTTTATTATTGGTGCCGATATACTACTTTTATACGCTTTACTACCAATAATGCGTTTAGCTATAAAATACTCGTAATTCAATTTATACAATGGGGTTTAATGTTTTCAAAAATACAGTTTTATTATTTGTTTTAGTAATGATTTCTTGTGCATCTAAGATGAAAGATAACAAGGCTATATCTGAAAAGGTTAGTCCATCTAATCATATACTAAACGATAGCACTATAGTAGTTGGTGCTAATCAAATTGAGGCCTATCTACCGTTACTAAACAGGAAACGTGTTGGAATTGTTGCGAATCAAACTTCTGTTATTTTTAAGAAAGACAAAAGCTATACACATCTTGTTGATTCATTATTAGCATTGGATGTAGCTATCAAAAAAGTATTTGCTCCAGAACATGGTTTCCGTGGTATGGCTGATGCTGGCGAAGTTGTGAAAGACGGCATAGATACTAAAACCAAGCTTCCAATCATTTCACTCTACGGAAAAAATAAAAAACCCACTCCTGAACAACTTCAAGATTTAGATGTAGTGGTTTTTGATATCCAAGATGTTGGCGCACGATTTTACACTTACATATCGTCATTACATTATGTGATGGAAGCTTGTGCAGAACTGGAAATTCCCGTTATCATATTAGATAGACCAAACCCTAATGGGAATGTTATTGATGGCCCTATTTTAGAAATAGAACATCAAAGTTTCGTTGGTATGCACCCCATTCCTGTAGTTCATGGTATGACCATTGGCGAATATGCACAAATGATAAATGGCGAAAATTGGTTAAAGAATGAAGTTCAATGTGATTTAAAAGTGATTCCCGTTAAGAATTACAATCATCATTTAAGATACAGCTTACCCATAAAACCAAGTCCTAATTTACCAAATGACCAAGCAATCAACCTGTACCCAAGTTTGTGTTTTTTTGAAGGCACCAATGTAAGCGCAGGAAGAGGCACTGAAACGCAATTTCAAATATTTGGAAGTCCATTTCTGAATAAAGACAACTTTAGTTTTGAATTTACACCTCAACCTAACTATGGTTCTAAATATCCGAAACATCAAAACAAACTCTGTTATGGTAAGGATTTAACTCAAATAGAGACTATAAATAATTTAAACTTGAAATGGCTGATTGAAGCGTTTCAAAACACCTCAAATCAATCTGATTTTTTTAATTCATTTTTTACAAAGCTAGCAGGCACAAAACAACTACAAAAACAAATTGAATTGGGATTAACGGAAAAAGAAATACAAGCAACTTGGAAAAATGGCTTAGAAAACTTCAAAAAAATAAGAACCCAATATCTCATTTATCCATGAGGCGTTTTTTTGTTATGCTGACCCTTTTTTTTACATGCTTCGGATTTGGTCAAAATTCTAGACCTACTGAAACTAAAAACATTAAGGAAGCCAGAAAACTTGCTAAAAGATTTTTACGCAAGCAAAGGGTTCCTGGAATGTCTATTTCGGTTTCAAAGAATAATGATTTGGTTTGGTCTCAAGGATTTGGCTATGCCAATCGAAAACCAAAAGTTAAAATAAAACCAGACAAAACCCTTTTTAGAATAGCTAGTATTTCAAAATCAATAACAGCCGTTGCACTGGCCAAATTAGTAGATGATAATCTCATCAATTTAGACGAAAGCATTTACACCTATCTTCCTGATTATCCAAAAAAGGAATATGACTTTACTGTAAGAGAATTAGCTGGACATTTGGCAGGAATTAGATCTTATAAAGGTTCTGAATTTACATTAAATAAAAAACTATCTATTTCTGAAGGTGTTGCATTATTTAAAAATGACTCCCTGCTATTTGAGCCGTCAACACAGTTTTTTTACAACACATTTGGTTATGTTTTATTAAGTGAAATTATGCAAACCGTTTCTGGGACAGATTTTGTTAGCCTAGTTAACAAATCAGTTATAGACCCACTAAAATTGACAAATACAATGCTTGATGCTTCGGATATAACTATTCCAAACAAAACTAATTTCTACAGAAAAAAACGTGTTTTATCAACAGTAGTTTCAAATGAGTATAAAGTTGCAGGTGGTGGGTTTTTATCAACCTCAGAGAACTTAATTAAATTTGGACAAGAACTCATTTTACCCACACTGATTTCAGAACAATCATTCCTAGAACTCACAACCTCACAACGCCTAAAATCAGATAATATTACTGGTTATGGTATTGGCTTTTCAGTAGAACAAACTAAACATAACACAGTCAAATACTATCATACTGGAGGCGGTGTTGGAGCCTCAACCATTCTATTAATTTGCCCAAAAGAGGAATTGGTTATATGCGTATTGACTAATCGGTCTAATATTAGTGTTCAATTTTTTGCCGAACAGTTGGAATCCATTTTTATAGATTAATCTCTAATTGCAGATCTTCTATACTTCTGAAAAGGTTTTTTTAATAAATCTTTGATATTACTATTTTCTTTTTCATCAGGAAACACATCAACGCCATACACAATATCATTTGTATCTAATTCCATGTAAGTGCCAAATAATCTATCCCAAATAGAAAATATATTTCCGTAGTTAGAATCGGTATATGGCATTACATAATGATGATGTACCTTATGCATATCAGGAGATACAATCACATAACTTAGGAGTTTGTCTACTTTTTTAGGAAGTTTAATGTTGGCGTGATTAAATTGAGTTGCTACCACAGATAAAGATTGATATAACATAACCAAACCAATTGGAGCTCCAATTATAATTACACCTAGCAATGTAAAAAAATAGCGAATGACACTTTCAATAGGATGATGTCTATTTGCTGTGGTTGTATCAACATTATGATCTGTATGATGCACCCAATGCACCATCCATAGTGGCTTAACCTTGTGCTCTATAATATGTGGCAAATATGAACCTACAAAATCTAATAAAACCAATCCCAAAACCCCATAAATCCATAAAGGCATTTCTGGCAACCAATTAAGTACACCAAAATCAGTGATAATAACCCAATCTGCAGATTTTAATAACAAAAAGGCCAATGGAAGATTTACCAAAAGAAGTGTTAAGTTAAAAAACAAATTAGGCACAGCATGCTTCCACTTAATATATTTGAATTTGAATAATGGTAGAATACCTTCTAGTATCCAAAAAAAAGTTAACCCGCTTACTATTAATATTACTCTATGATGCGCAGGAATTGTTTCAAAATAATTTAGGAGTGTTTCCAATAGATAAGTTTTAAACTTAAATACACCTATTTTATTCGTTTTTTAATTTCCTCAACAATATTAAATGCTGCAGGACATATAGCTACATTCTTTAATGTTAAATTTGATATTTGTTGAAACCTTTTTCTATCGGTATGCGGAAATTCTCTACATGCTTTCGGTCGCACGTCATAAATAGAGCAATAATTATCTGAACCTAAAAAAGCACATGGTACATTTTGCAATACATAATCGTTGTCTTCATCAATACGCAAATATTGACTTATGAATTGCTGTGTTTTCATTCTGAAATGTTTTGCAATTCTGTCCACATCTTTATCTGTAAATAACGGGCCTGTGGTTTTGCAACAATTGGCACATTCTAAGCAATCGGTACGTTCAAACTCAGCTTCATGCAAATCTTCCATGACATAATCTAAATTCTTAGGCGGTTTCTTTTTTAGCTTGGCGAAGAATTTTTTATTCTCGTTATGCTTATCTTTGGCGAGCTTTGGAAGATGGTTTATGAAGTCTTGCATGGTGCAAAAATAATGCTTTTCGTCATTACGAAGTAAATATGACTGAAGTAATCTTTAAAATTTGAACATAAAATTAAGAGATTGCCACGACTTAAAAAAGTCTCGCAATGACGTAAAGATTCCCTCCTTCGAGGGAATGACAAAAAAGTAATTAATGAAAGACCTTTTTGGAAACGCTTTATTAGATTATCAAAACGGGAACTACACTGAAGACATTATTACTTCTACAAGTATTTCTGATAATGATATACTACCGCTCCCCTATTTATTTCGTGATTACAAAGACATGCCTAAATTAGAACAACGGGCATTAAAATTATGCAAAGGTTCTGTTCTAGATGTAGGTTGTGGCACAGGAAGTCATAGTCTACAGCTTCAAAAAAAGGGATTTAAAGTTAAAGCTATTGATATTTCTAAAGGCGCTATTAAAGTTGCCAAACAACGTGGTGTACAAACTACTGAAGTCAAAGCGCTTTTAGACGAAACAGAAACTTTTGATACCATATTATTGTTAATGAACGGTACTGGAATCTTTCAAGAATTGAGTCAAGTTTCAAAATACTTATCACATTTAAAAAGCCTCTTAAAACCTAGCGGACAAATTTTAATTGATTCATCGGATATTAAATACATGTATGAAGATGAAGGTGGTGGTTTCTGGATGGATACTAATGCTAGTTATTATGGAGAACTTGACTATTATTTGTCTTATAAAGGCGAAAAAGAAACCCCAATAAAATGGTTGTATTTGGATTTTAAAACTTTGAAGTTGGCTTGCGAAACGGTTGGTTTAAAATGTGAATTGGTTTTGGAAGGGGAACATTATGATTATTTAGCGCTGTTAATTCCTGCGGAGGCAAGAATCTCATAATCAATAAAACAGAACTGTTCTGATATTGAAAGTCTTTATATTATTTTTGTAATTCAACCCGCCTAATTTCGATTAAAAACCGAAATTGTCCTCCCTTCAAAATAAAGAGAGAAACAAGTTTAATTAAAATTTTTAGGAAAAATAAAAGAATTTCTTGAAACGAACTATCTCGAGGCAGAGCAATAGAGGTATTTCGCTTATTTCATTTTGACCTGACAAGGCACTTTCAGATGTACGCAAATACTTGTAAATCAGCGATATAATTCGTAAATTAGAATAAACAAACCCCGAAAATTGGCGTTAAGACCA
>NZ_BAABJJ010000001.1:0-195872 GCF_039543245.1 Algibacter agarivorans | reverse complement strand
TCGGGGTTTGTTTATTCTAATTTACGAATTATATCGCTGATTTACAAGTATTTGTGTGCATCTGAAAGTGCCTAATTAATACTTTTTTTTCAATTAAAAATAACTGTAGATTATTTAATTTTTTGTTAGCGTTTTCTTCAAAATGTGCTACAACGTGTTTCTTGTATGATTAGTGGCGTGCTTTAAGCAACGACTTTAGCAAATATAAACTGAATAGAAATTCGTCATGGATTTTCTTAGCCAGCAGCAGCAATTAATTATACACGTTGTACATAGCTATTTGTCATATTTTATAATTCAATAATAGTTTCTCCTTTTGAAAGATAATAACTTTTTGATTTTTGATTTTGAACTATTTTAAGTTTTACATCATTACTACTTGTAGCAGTTATAATTGATTTTCCATCTTTTATTTCGTGTATAAGTGATACAATTGTGTTTCCACAATGAATGTTTTTAATTCCATGCTTGCTTTTTCTATTGAGAATCCATTCTATTTCAGAGGTCTTACCATTTACTCGTATTCCAAGAACATTTTCTATTAACAAAGCAACTGGGCCAATACCCGTCCAACCAACAAAGTCTTTACGAACTTGATTACCATTTTTAAATGAGGCTGGGGAAAAAGAATCTGGGGCGTAGCATTCCCATAATGTGCCAGTTTCTTTAAATACTTGATATAATCCGTTTAAATATTTTTCTGCACATTGTGTCGCGAATTTTTCGTTATTAGTTTTTTCTAAACCTTTTATTACCATGTAATTGGTTGGTGCCCAGATTGCCCCTTTCCAATAATTCCCAAATGATGAATAGCCTTCTTCATCAGCAGAAAGCGATGGGAATATATTTTTTCTCCAAAACTCATTTGGATTTTGAAGATGTTTTATAAGTTTTTCATTCTGTTTAGGTGAGGTAATGCCTGCCAACATAGGCCAAAATGAAGCAATTGTTTTTATTTTTTGCTGTTTACCTTTAGGGTCTACATCGTAATAGATTCCATCTTCTTCATTCCAACACCACTTGTTAATTTTGTTTCCTAATTTTTTTGCTTTTCTTTTATATTCTTTTGCTTTATTCTTGTAATTCAGAATGCTACAGATATTAGATAAGTCATGATAGTTCATAACCATTTGGCTGCTAATATCAATCCATCCAACAGGCGAAAAACTATTATGGCCATCAGGTCGTCCATTGTCTCTTGGCGTGTTATCCATTCCTGAAGCCTGCCCATTAGTCCAATATAATTGATGAGGAGTATTTATAGATAGACGATGTTTTTCTAACCAATCAACATATTTTTCAAGAACTGGAAAAATGATTTTAAAACGAGAATCATCTCCTGTAAGTTCGTAGTTTTTCATTTCTACCCAACTAAAAACAGGAGGGTTGATAGTTCTAGAAAAGTTTTTTCCACCTCCCCACCAGTGGTCACTTCCATCGGCTTCAGCGATAACTCTCCAAATTAATCCATCATCATGTTGACGGCAATAAAAATTATCATGAGATTCTATTGCTGGAAAAATATCATGACCATATCTTGCAAACATAATCATAAAGTGAGTATCCCACTGAAAAATGAGTTCGTTGAATGCCTCATCTATAAAATTAGATACAAAAGGTGAATTTTGAGGAGGTCTTTTGAAATTAGAAAAGGCAATTTCCCATGTTTTCCAATACATATCTACCCATTCTGGATTGTCATCTAGAATAGGAATAGGTAGTTGTTTTTTACTTTCTTGAAAAGTAGGAATGGGTTTATGATCATATTTCTTTTTTTTAAAATATTTTCCCCTTTCAGTTTGTGCTATAGAAGGGAAGCAAATAGTTAAAAAGAATAGGAAAGCTATATGTTTCATTGTTAATTTTTAATTTAAAAGGTTCACTGTAACATCTAATTACTTTATCGTTTGTACATAATGTTTAAAAATATGTAGCCTTTATTCAGGACGGGTCAATATGACGAACAACGGTTACGTATATCTTAAGTTAGCTTTTATTAATAAAGTTTTAAATTTTAGCATATAAACAGAAAGAACAAAAAGAGAGGATTAAGGTTATTATATAAAAGTTTTAGAATCCAACTCCATATTCTCATTCAGCCCTTCAATGTATTCCAAAACTTCGTCCTTGCCAATATCTTTAGAAGATGAGGTTATAAAGTAATTAGGCATATCTTCCCATGTTTCTAGAAGAATATTTTTGTAAACATCCACATGGTTTTCAATAGCTTTAGGTTTTAGTTTATCAGCTTTTGTAAAGATGATTGAAAATGGAATACCGTTTTCGCCTAGCCATTGCATAAATTCTAAATCTATAGGTTGAGGTTCATGCCTAATATCAACCAAAACAAAAGCGGTAACAAGCTGCTCGCGAACTGTAAAATATTGAGTAATAAATTTTTGAAATGTCTTTTTTGAGCTTTTAGAAACACGTGCATAGCCATAGCCTGGTAAGTCGACAAGATGCCAGTTTTTATTTATCAAAAAATGATTTATAAGTTGTGTTTTTCCTGGCCTTCCAGAAGTTTTGGCTAAGCTTTTTCTGCTCGTTAGCATATTAATTAATGAAGATTTACCGACATTACTTCTACCAATAAAAGCATATTCTGGTAACCTGCTTTTTGGGCATTTAGCAACATCAGAATTGCTCATTACAAATTCGGCAGATTTAATATGCATATTTTGTCATTCCCTCGAAGGAGGGAATCTCATTATTTGAAGTTAATATTTTGATAAAAGACATAAATCGATAAATTTTAACCACATCAATTGAATTTGGTTTATCTATTAAAACTTTGCTTGAATTTTTGATTTTCAAAACAATGAAATTTTTTGTTTCTTTTTTTACCTGTGCTTCAGAGAGGTCGGAACTGCTTTTCGTAGTTCAGGATAAGGCTTTTTAAAACCCTCTTTTTTGTAACCAAGTATCCATAACACTATTAAATTCATCTGGATGTTCCATCATGGCAGCATGGCCACATTTGTCAATCCAATGCAATTCAGAATCAGGGAGCAAGTCGTTAAATTCTACAGCAACCTCAGGAGGTGTTACATTGTCATTTTTACCCCAAATAATACAGGTTGGTGTTTGCATTTTTGGCAAGTCTTTAGACATGTTATGTCTAATAGCGCTTTTGGCAATTGCTAATGTTTTTATAAGTTTATGTCGGTCGTTTACCGTTTCGTAAACTTCATCTACAATGTCCTTTGTGGCAACAGCAGGGTCGTAAAAAACATCTTGTGCTTTCTTTTTAATAACCTCGTAATCGCTACGTTTGGGGTAGCTGCCACCCATTGCACTTTCGTAAAGTCCAGAACTTCCAGTAATAATAAGTGCTTTTACGGTTTCAGGGTACATTTTTGTATGGTACAAACCAATATGTCCGCCTAAAGAGTTTCCTAGTAGAATTACTTCTTTATAGCCTTTAAAAACAATAAAGTCATGCAGGTACTTTGCAAAACTTTTCACATTGGTTTTAAGTAAAGTCATATTGTATATAGGCAATTCAGGAATAAGTACTTTATATCCTTTTTCGCTAAAATAATCGGTTACAGAATCAAAGTTGCTTAAGCCGCCCATAAGACCATGTAGCACAATTATAGGTGTGCCTTCGCCTGCTTCAATATAGCTGTATTTTTTTTCTTTTTTTAAATGATGCGTCATTAATCAGTTAGTCAGTCATTAAAAACAAATATAGTTATTTCATTGATATTTCCACTATAATAATTCTTTTCAAGCAAAATTGCTATTTCTCTTAAAGAAAAATGCATAAAACATTAAAATTAGAGATGTTAACAAAACCAGTATTTGGAAATGAAAGACGTTAATCTGGTGTGATATAGCGTTGGTATTGCATTTGTTATTCTTAAATCGGTTTAAAAACATTTTCATTCAAAAATTTATTAACAAAGTGGTAGGAAGTGGTAAATTATGGTAAATTTTGAATATATTTGAAACTTAAACACTTAATATCTTTTAAAACCGCTTTGGACTTAATTACAGGGACATACGATTGTAAAGTTGATGCAAAAGGCAGATTAATGATGCCTGCTTCCATCAAAAAACAACTTTCTTCTGTTTTGCAGGAAGGGTTTGTTTTACGTCGTTCTGTATTTCAAAAATGCTTAGAACTTTATCCCATGAGTGAATGGCAAGTGCTCATGCAAAAAATGAATAAGCTAAATAAGTTTAAAAAGAAGAATAATGATTTTATCCGAAGATTTACAGCAGGAGCCAAAATGGTTGAGGTTGATGTGAATGGGAGGTTGTTGATTCCAAAAGACTTAACGGTTTTTGCTAACATTTCAAAAAATATCGTGGTAGCTTCTGCTATCAACATTATTGAAATTTGGGATAAAGATTTATACGAACAAGTTATTGACGATGCGGCTGATGATTTTGCAGATTTAGCCGAAGAGGTAATGGGACAAGACGATGACGATTATGGAATATCATAACCCTGTACTTTTAAAAGAAGCCGTAGATGGGTTGAATATCAAACCTGAAGGTGTTTATGTAGATGTTACTTTTGGTGGCGGCGGGCACAGTAAAGAGATATTAAAACGACTTGGCGATAAAGGAAAGTTATTTGCTTTTGATCAAGATTCAGATGCTCTTGAAAATGCAATTGACGATGATAGGTTTACGCTTATCCATGAGAATTTCAGATTTGTAAAACGTTTTTTAAGGTTTCATGGTGTAAAGCAAGTAGATGGAATTTTAGCCGATTTTGGTGTGTCATCTCATCAATTTGATGTCGCTGAACGCGGTTTTTCCACGCGTTTTGAAGCAGATTTGGATATGCGAATGAACCAACAAAACAAATTGTCTGCTTTTCATGTGGTTAATGAGTATGATGAAGAGCAATTAAAACAAGTGTTTTTGCAATATGGTGAATTGCGTGCAGCGCCAGCAATGGCAAGACTAATTGTTGAGTATAGAGAAACGGAGCCAATTATAACGAGCGAGCAGCTAAAAACAGTTTTAAGAAAGTTTTTGCCGCCACGTTATGAAAATAAAGTGTTAGCTCAGATTTATCAAGCTATTAGAATTGAGGTTAATCAAGAAATTGAGGTTTTAAAAGAATTTTTGCAGCAAACACCAGAGATTCTAGTTAAAGGTGGGCGATTAAGTTTTATTTCCTATCACTCTTTAGAAGATAGGTTGGTGAAGCGTTTTATTAGAAATGGCATGTTTGAAGGTGAACCAGAGCGTGATATGTTTGGGAATTTTGAAGTGCCACTAAAAAAAGTAAATGGTTTGATTGTTCCTTCTGCAGAAGAAATAAAAACTAATAATAGAGCTAGAAGTGCAAAGCTTAGAATAGCCGAAAAGCTTTAAAAAGTGAGAAGTTAGAAGCGATTTTGTAAAGCAAAATTTAATTAGTGAAATAATAATGCAAGGCATGCAAGAGTAAGAAAAATGATTCATGCATTCGTGGCTAAAAAAGAGATTTCTGCATACGCATAAATGGGAAATGAAAAAA
The DNA here is from genome assembly GCF_039543245.1 of Algibacter agarivorans. NCBI lineage: Bacteria > Pseudomonadati > Bacteroidota > Flavobacteriia > Flavobacteriales > Flavobacteriaceae > Algibacter > Algibacter agarivorans. Next base: position 190,387 of record NZ_BAABJJ010000001.1, on the reverse strand, counting down.
AACATCTATAACATATTAAAGGGTACTTTTTTAATTAGTGATGATTCATTTAAAAGTTGGCGATTAATCCTATTTGTCTCTGGACTAGCTATTGTCATGATTGCAAGTTCGCATAGTGCAGATAAAAAAGTGTATGAAATGGCACGACTTAAAAATGAAGTCAAAGAAATGCGTTCTGCATTTGTTGATGGTCGTTCTAAGTTGATGAGGCTTAAAATGGAGTCGCATGTTATTAAAGCAATGAAAGAGAAAGGGTTGGCTATATCGGAGAACCCGCCAAAAAAAATAAAAGTAAAAACACAAAATTAAGTTAGGTCTTGGCAGTAAACGAAAAAGGTATATTAAACCGATTATATTTTATAGCAGGATGTATGTTCATCTTCGGTATTGCTGTGGTGTTTAAATTGCTGAGTATTCAGTTTATACAAGGCGATAAGTACAAAGCCTTAGCTACAGAGCGTGTTGTAAAAGATGTTATTATTCCTGCCAATAGGGGTAATGTATATTCTGTTAATGGGAATTTATTGGCGACTTCAATTCCTAAATATGATATTCGCTTAGATGCTTTAACGCCTTCAAATAAAACATTCGAAAAATATTTAAAGCCTTTTTGCGATTCACTTTCAAAATACACTGGAAAATCTTCAGCTAAACTTGAAAAAGATATTAGGCGAGCGCGAGCCAACAAAAATAGGTATTTTCTATTGGCAAGAAATATTGGCTATTCAGATTATACGCGATTGCGACGTTTTCCATTATTAAATCTTGGAGCCTTTAAAGGTGGGTTAATTGTAGAGCAAACAACAAAGCGCGAACATCCAATGGGCGGTATTGCTCAAAGAACCATTGGTTATGAGCGTACAGACGATAAAGGTAATGTAACAAGACCAGGGATTGACGGTGCTTTTGGGGTTAAATATTTGCGAGGTGTAGATGGGCAAAGAAAAAAACAGCAAATAGGAAAAGGGCAATGGAAGCCTTTAAGTGATGCTAATGAAATTGAACCAAAAGACGGCTATGATGTGTATACAACTATTGATGTAAACATACAAGATATAGCGCATCACGCACTTTTAAAGCAATTAGAATTGTACGAGGCCGAGCACGGTTGTGTGGTGGTTATGGAAGTGAAGACTGGTGAGATTAGAGCAATTTCAAACCTTGGAAGAACCAGCAATGGGAAGTATTACGAAAAGCTAAATTATGCGGTTGGCGAAAGTCATGAGCCAGGATCTACATTTAAAGTTATGGCATTAATGGCGGCTTTAGAAGATAAAGTTATTGATACGGCTACAATTGTCGATACTCAAAAGGGAAGAAAGCGGTTTTACGGAAGATATATACATGATTCGCATAGAGGCGGCTATGGTAAGATTTCTGCCGCTCGTGCATTAGAGGTTTCATCAAATATTGGTTTAGCAACTATTATAGATGAACATTATTCTCAAAAACCAGAAAAATTTCTTAATCGGATTAAAGAATGGAAATTGAACAAACCATTAGGTGTTTCCATAATAGGTGAAGGCAAACCGGATATACCTGAGCCAGGTGATAAAAAATGGAGTAAAAATGCATTGCCTTCCATGGCGTATGGGTATAATTTAGAGTTAACACCACTTCAAACTTTGGCATTTTATAATGCTATTGCCAATGATGGCGAACTTATTAAGCCAAGATTTTTAAAAGCAATAAAAGAGTTTGATAAAGAGATTGAAACTTTTGATAAAGAGGTTATTGTTAAAAAAATCTGTTCAGATGAAACTTTAAATGAAACACAAGAGATATTAAAAAATATAGTAGTTAGAGGGACAGGGAAGAAATTGTATTCTAAAACGTTTTCCATGGCTGGTAAAACAGGAACTGCTAGAACAGAATATTGGATGAAAGATTGGGAAGATAGTCCTAGATATATATCGTCTTTCTCTGGGTATTTCCCCGTTGAAAACCCTAAATATTCTTGTATTGTGGTTATTCATAAACCAAGCACAAAAGTTGGTTTTTATGGTGCAGATGTTTCTGGACCTGTATTTAAAAGAGTCGCTCAAAAAATATATACAGACACCCCTTTAATTGATGAAATAGAATCATTAGAAGTTAAAATAGGTGCTGTTGAAAATGAATATGAAAGTTTTTATAAAACAGCTCAAACTTATAAAACCATTATGCCAAATGTAGTGGGTATGCCAGCAATGGATGCCATAGTGCTTCTAGAAAATATGCAGGTAGATATTAAGGTGAAATTGAATGGTAATGGTATTATAAAAACACAATCAATCAATAAAAGCACAAAATTAAAAGATAACCAAACTGTAGTTTTAAAGGCATCATGATGGCATTAAAAGACATATTGTATAAAGTAACTATCAACGCAGTTGTTGGTAGTACAGGTATAGATGTGCCCGCTATTGATTTTGATTCTCGTAAAATTACTAATGGCGATTTATTTGTGGCTATTCGAGGTGCGATTGCAGATGGTCATGATTTTATTGATATCGCTATAGAAAAAGGGGCGAAAAGCATTGTTTGCGAAAAACTACCAGAAAAATTAGAAGATGGTGTTACTTATGTAGAAGTTGATAACTCTAGTAAAGCCTTGGCAATTATGGCTTCAAATTATTACCATACGCCATCAGAAAATTTAAGATTGGTTGGAGTTACCGGAACTAACGGAAAAACAACTGTAGCAAGCTTATTATATCAATTGTTTAAAAAAGCAGGATACAAAGTGGGCTTGTTGTCAACCGTAAAAATTATGGTTGATAATACTGAGCATAAAGCTACGCATACCACACCAGATTCATTGACTATTAATAAGTATTTAAGTGAAATGAATGCAGTTGGTGTAGAGTTTTGTTTTATGGAAGTGAGTTCGCATGGCATTCATCAATACAGAACGGAAGGCTTGCAATTTGAAGGCGGAATATTCACAAATTTATCCCATGACCATTTAGATTATCATAACACTTTTGCAGAATATAGAGATGTTAAAAAGAAGTTCTTTGATGAGCTTTCAGATAAAGCATTTGCTATTGTAAATATTGATGATAAAAACGGCTTGGTTATGTTACAAAACACTAGAGCTCGAAAATATACCTATGCCTTAAAGAGCTATGCCGATTATAAATCTCAAATATTAGAAAACCAATTTGGAGGTCTTTTGCTTAAAGTGAATGATAGCGAGGTTTGGACAAGGCTTATCGGGAATTTCAATGCATATAATGTATTGGCAATTTACGCTACTGCAGAATTATTAGGACTTGAAAAAGTAGAGGTTTTGAGATTAATAAGTGATTTAGAAAATGTAAGCGGACGTTTCCAGTATGTGGTTTCAAATGAAAAAATAACGGCTATTGTAGATTATGCACACACACCTGATGCTTTAAAAAATGTATTAGAAACCATTAATAGCATTCGTACCAAAAACGAAGAACTCATTACAGTTGTTGGTTGTGGTGGTGATAGAGATAAAACCAAGCGTCCTAAAATGGGGCATATCGCTTCGGTGCTAAGTACTAAAGTGATTTTTACAAGCGATAATCCAAGAAGCGAAAAGCCAGAAGCTATTTTAGAAGATATAGAAAAAGGGGTAGAACCATTAAACTATAAAAAGGTGCTGACCATTGTTGATAGAAAACAAGCTATTAAAGCGGCTTGCCAAATGGCGCAGCCTAACGATATTATTTTAATAGCTGGCAAAGGACATGAAACCTATCAGGAAATTAAAGGCGAACGTTTTGATTTTGATGATCTTAAAATAGTACAAGAATTTTTAAAACAATTACAAAAATAATATGTTGTATTACCTATTCGAATATTTAGAAAAACAGTTTCAATTTCCTGGAGCAACACTTTTTGGTTTTTTAACCTTTAGAGCGGCTTTAGCTATGATTTTATCCCTGTTAATTTCTACTATTTACGGTAAAAGAATCATTCGTTTTTTATTAAAACAGCAAGTGGGAGAAACCATTAGGGATTTAGGTCTTGATGGTCAAAAGGAAAAGGCAGGTACGCCAACAATGGGTGGTGTTATCATTATTCTTGCCACTTTAATTCCAGTGTTGTTATTAGCAAAATTAGAAAATATTTACATTCTTCTTTTAATAGTGACGACTCTTTGGATGGGAACTATTGGATTTATTGATGATTACATCAAAAAGTTTAAAAATGATAAAGAGGGTTTAAAAGGACGCTTTAAAGTTTTAGGCCAAGTTGGTCTTGGGATTATTGTTGGTGCAACTTTGTTTTTTCATCAAGATGTAACCATGAAGGAAAAACTTCCTATTGCAGAGCAACGTGTTCTTTTGGCAGAGAATCCAAATATTGAAGCTTCAAAGTTATTCGAAGACGAAGTGAAATCAACTAAAACAACTATTCCGTTTGTAAAAGGAAATGAGTTCGATTACGCAGATTTAATCACTTGGATAAACCCACATTTACAAAAGTACGCATGGATTATTTTTATTTTGGTGTCCATATTTATTATAACTGCAGTCTCAAATGGTGCTAACTTAACCGACGGTATTGATGGTTTGGCTGCGGGAACTTCAGCTATAATTGTCCTAACGTTGGGGATTTTTGCTTGGGTATCTGGTAATATTATTTTCTCAGAATACCTCAATATAATGTATATCCCCAGAGTTGAGGAAATAACAATTTATATAGCGGCGTTTGTAGGTGCGCTTATTGGGTTTTTATGGTATAACACTTTTCCAGCTCAAGTGTTTATGGGCGATACGGGGAGTTTGACTATTGGCGGAATAATTGCCGTTATAGCAATAGCGGTGCGTAAAGAATGGTTAATCCCAGTATTATGCGGCATCTTTTTAGCGGAGAATTTATCGGTGGTTATGCAAGTTAGTTGGTTTAAATATACCAAAAAGAAGTATGGGGAGGGGCGACGTATTTTTAAGATGGCGCCACTACATCATCACTATCAAAAATCTGGATATCACGAAAGCAAAATAGTAACACGTTTTTGGATTGTAGGCATATTGCTAGCTATTATTTCTATTGTGACTTTGAAAATTAGATAAAGGGAATTTACGAGTTATGATTTATGATTTACGAATTAATAAATGAAGGAAGCATTAAAAAATAGAGCTAAAAGATTGCATGTAGGAGCTAATGAGTTGCTGTTAATAGTTGTGGTGTCAATTAGAACAATGAGAAGCCATAATCGTAAATCGTAATTCTAAAATCGTATATCATGAGATTAGTCATATTAGGTGGTGGAGAAAGTGGTGTAGGAACAGCGCTTTTAGGAAAAGAAAAAGGATATGACGTTTTTGTTTCCGATAAAGGAATAATAAAAGAAAAGTACAAACAAGTTCTTATACATAATGAGATTGAATGGGAAGATGAAATGCATACAGAAGCTAAGATTCTGAATGCTGACATCATCATGAAAAGTCCAGGGATTCCAGATAAAGTGGCTTTGGTTAAGCAAATCCGTGAAAAGGGAATTACTGTGGTTTCTGAAATTGAATTTGCTTCAAAATTCACTGATGCAACTATTGTTGGAATTACGGGAAGTAACGGTAAAACAACAACAGCAACCTTAACACATCACATTTTAAAACAAGAATTAAATGTGGGTTTGGCGGGGAACATTGGAGATAGTTTTGCGAAACAGATTTTAGACAAAGACTATGAAAATTACGTGTTGGAGATTAGCAGTTTTCAGTTAGATGATATCATCGATTTTAAACCGAAAATTGCCGTTATCACAAACATTACACCCGACCATTTAGATAGATATGATTACAAATTTGAAAATTATATCCATTCTAAATTCAAGATAGCCATGAATCAAACCAAAGCGGATTATTTGATTTATGATGCCGATGACGAAGTGATTACTAGTCATCTTAAAAACAATCCAGTTCAATCCACATTATTGCCATTTTCATTAGTTAAAAAAATTGAAAATGGTGCGTATTTAGACAACAACAATATTAAAATAACAATAAATAACAATCAAATAATTATGCCAACATCAAATCTTACACTAGAAGGAAAGCACAACGTTAAAAATGCGATGGCAGCTTCTACTGTAGCGCATTTACTTAAAATTAGAAAACAAACCATTAGAGAAAGTTTAGAGAATTTTCAAGGGGTTGAGCATCGTCTAGAGCAAGTGCTCAAAATTAATAAGGTGCAATATATAAATGATTCTAAAGCTACTAACGTAAATGCTACATATTATGCTTTAGAAAGTATGGATGCGCCAACCGTTTGGATTGTTGGAGGTGTAGATAAAGGTAATAATTACGAAGAGTTATTTCCTTTTATAAACGAAAAGGTAAAAGCTATTATTTGTTTGGGTGTCGATAATGAAAAATTAATGAACACGTTTGGTAATATGGTTGATGTTATTATTGAAACACAATTTATGAGCGAAGCCGTAAAAATAGCTTATAAATTAGCTGATGCTGGTGATAATGTATTGTTATCTCCTGCTTGTGCAAGTTTTGATTTGTTTGAAAACTATGAAGATCGTGGACGTCAATTTAAAAACGCGGTTAGAAATTTGTAATAATGTCTGGTCGAGCGCAGTCGAGACCTGTTAAATAATTGTAGTTAAAAAACATAAAAATACTCTTAGTGGCTAAAAATGCAAACACTATTTAAAAACATAAAAGGCGATAGGTTAATTTGGGCAATAGTAGCACTTTTGGCAATACTGTCGTTTTTGCCTGTGTATAGTGCTGCTAGTAATTTGGCTTATAAGACTGTAGGTGGTAATACTTTTACGTTTTTCGTTAAGCATTTTGTGCATTTAGCTTTAGGATTTGGTATTATGTATGGAGTGCATAAAATCCCATATAGATATTTCAAGGGCTTGTCGTTAGTTATGATTCCAATAATATTGGTTTTGTTAGGTGTTACCATGTTGCAAGGCACAACCATTGAAGGTGCAAATGCTAGTAGATGGATTCAGATACCAATAGTGGGTATGTCTTTTCAAACGTCAACGCTCGCGGCCGTTGTGCTTATGGTGTATGTTGCCAGGTATATGTCTAAAATAAAAGATGAAGTGATTACATTCAAAGCGTCTATTTTACCGCTTTGGACACCTGTTTTTTTTATATTAATACTTATACTTCCTGCTAATTTTTCAACAGCAGCTATTATGTTTTTAATGGTGTTGATGTTGGTTTTTTTAGGCGGATACCCTTTACGTTATTTAGCGGTTATTATAGGGTCGGGTATTTTAGTTTTAACGCTATTTATATTGATTGCAAAGGCTTTTCCTGATGCAATGCCAAATAGAATTGATACATGGATGGGTAGGATTGAAAGTTTTTCAAATCCAGAAGATACCGAAGCCGATTATCAAATAGAAAAAGCAAAAATAGCTATTGCAACTGGAGGTATTAAAGGTGTTGGTCCAGGGAAAAGTATGCAAAAGAACTTTTTGCCACAGTCGTCATCAGATTTTATTTTCGCCATTATTATTGAAGAATACGGACTCATTGGAGGTTTTGTAATCATGATATTATATCTATGGTTGCTTTTTAGAATTGTTATTGTAGCCCAAAAATCCGATACCATTTTTGGAAAGCTTTTGGTACTCGGTGTTGGATTGCCAATTGTGTTTCAGGCATTAATCAATATGGCTGTAGCCGTAGAGTTGTTTCCGGTTACTGGACAAACATTACCATTAATAAGTAGTGGTGGAACCTCAATATGGATGACCTGTTTAGCTATAGGAATCATATTAAGCGTAAGCGCCAAGCGAGAAGAAATAAAAGGACAAGAAATTAATGAAGATAACCCGTTAGAAATCCTATCGGAAACTATTTGAAAAAAATAAGATATACGATTTTCGAATTACGATTTGAGCTATGAAACAAGTATTGAAAAATAGAACTAAGAAATATGCAGCTGATTGTTGGAATCTCTGTACTAAGTTTCCTGTTTCAAGAGATTATAACGCTTTTTGTAATCAGTTAATTAGATGTTCCAGTTCTGTTGGAGCAAATTATAGAGCTGCTTGTCGAGCAAAATCGACAGCAGATTTTATAAAAATTGTTGAAGAGGAGGCAGATGAGAGTATGTATTTCTTAGAGTTGTTGTTAGAGGTAAGTGATAAAGAGCATGTAGAAATGAAAAGGTTACATACGGAAGGAAATGAATTGTTATCAATTATAGTGGCGTCTATTAAAACGATGCGTAATCGTAAATCGTAAATGGGAAATCGTAAATCTAAGACATATAAAATTATCCTTTCAGGAGGAGGCACAGGAGGGCATATTTATCCTGCTATTGCTATTGCAAACGAGTTGAAAAAGCGTTTCCCGGATGCTGAATTTTTATTTGTAGGAGCAAAGGATAGAATGGAAATGGAAAAAGTGCCACAAGCTGGATATCATATTAAAGGTCTTTGGATTTCTGGTATTCAGCGTAAGTTAACATTAAAAAATTTAAGTTTTCCTTTTAAAGTGATTAGTAGCCTTTGGAATGCTCGTAAAATCATAAAGTCGTTCAAGCCTAATGTGGCTATTGGAACAGGCGGTTTTGCAAGCGGTCCATTATTACAAATGGCTGCTTCAAGCAATATTCCAACATTAATTCAGGAACAGAATTCGTATCCTGGAATAACAAACAAATTATTGTCTAAAAAAGCTAAAAAAATATGTGTTGCTTATGATGGCTTAGATCGATTTTTTCCAAAAGAAAAAATCATAAAAACAGGTAACCCAGTACGTCAAGGATTATTGGATATAGATAGCAAAACCGTTGAAGCTAAAAACTTTTTCAATTTAAAACACGGAAAAAACACGTTGTTAGTAATTGGAGGGAGTTTAGGTTCAAGACGAATTAATGAACTGATTGAAAAAGAATTGGATTTTTTTGATACTCAGAATGTTCAAATTATCTGGCAATGTGGTAAGCTTTATTATCAGCAATATAAAATTTATAATAACACAAATAATGTGCAAGTATTTGAGTTTTTAAATAATATGGATTTTGCTTATGCAGCGGCAGATGTGGTGATTTCTAGAGCGGGAGCTAGTTCGGTTTCGGAGCTTTGTATTGTTGGTAAGCCGGTTATTTTTATTCCGTCTCCAAATGTTGCAGAAGACCATCAAACAAAAAATGCCATGGCGATTGTAAATAAAGATGCGGCATTATTAATCAAGGAGGAAGATTTAGATGCCGATTTTGAAAATAAGTTTTTGCAACTTGTAGCGTCACGAGAAAAGCAAAGAGAATTAGGGCAGAATATAAAAAAATTAGCATTAGTAAACGCAACTAAACAAATTGCAGACGAAGTAGAAAAACTTCTTAAATCCCATATTCCGTCTTCCCAAAAGGAAGAAACTAACAAAAATGAGTAAAAAAGAAACTAATATATCGTCCACTAAAAAAAACCTTCCCTTAGGGAGGAAGGGTTTGGGATGGGATAACATTTATTTCATCGGCATTGGCGGAATAGGAATGAGTGCGATAGCGCGTTATTTTCACGCCAATAAAATGCAAGTTGCTGGATACGATAAAACACAAACGGAAATTACAGATGGTTTGGTTGCATTAGGTATCCAAATTCATTTTGATGATGCTATTGAAAGCATAGATGCTGTGTTTTTGGATAAAGAAGACACTTTAGTTGTTTACACGCCTGCAATCCCCGTTGGTCATAAAGAATTAAACTTTTTTAAAGATAATGGCTTTCAAGTTATTAAGCGCTCTAAGATTTTAGGATTAATAACTGAAAACACGTTTTGTTTGGCTGTGGCTGGAACACACGGGAAAACGACCACTACAAGTATTTTGGGTCATTTAATGAATGTATGTAATGTGCCTGTAACTGCGTTCTTAGGAGGAGTAAGTGAAAATTATAATTCTAATTTGATACTAAACGGAACAGAGGTTTCGGTGGTTGAAGCAGATGAATTTGATCGTTCATTTTTAACCTTGTCTCCTGATTTAGCATGCATTACCTCTATGGATGCAGATCATTTAGATATTTACGGCGATGCTTCTGAGTTAAAAAAATCCTTTGAAGATTTTTCAAAAAGAATCAAACCTAATGGCAAGCTTTTCGTTAAAAACGGATTGCCGTTAAATGGTATTACTTATGGTATTGAAGATGTTTCAGATTATACTATTCAAAATATAAAAATAGAAAACGGTACATATGTTTTTGATGTGAAAACACCAAAAACAGTACTTGAAAAATTACAATTTAACCTGCCTGGTAGACACAATCTGTCGAATGCATTAATAGCCTTGGCGATGGCTGTAGAATATGGTTGCCCTAGCTGGCAGCTCGCCAAAGCTTTAGCATCTTATAAGGGGGTTAAGCGCAGATTTACCTATCATATAAAAACGGAAAATTTGGTGTTTATTGATGATTATGCGCACCACCCAGAAGAAATTAATGCGGTGCATCAAGCGGTCAGGGAAATGTATCCTAATAAAAAAGTGTTAGCTATTTTTCAACCACATTTATATAGTAGAACACGCGATTTTATTGACGATTTTGCTAAAAGTTTATCGCAATTCGATGAGTTATTACTCTTGGAAATTTATCCTGCAAGAGAATTACCTATTGATGGTGTAACTTCAAAATGGTTGTTAGATAAAATAAATAATAAAAACAAGCAGTTGGTTGGTAAAAAGGAGCTGCTGTCTCAAATACACAAAAGTAACGCCCAAATTATTTTAACTATGGGGGCAGGAGATATTGGTGAAGAAGTCAAACACATAAAAAAAGAATTTAGCATTGCGAGTTAATTGGAATTACATAAAGATGTTCGTTTTATTAGGATTAGTAGTCTTTTTATTCGCATTTGCGTCCGGTAGAAATGCATCTAGGGATGTGTCTAAGCCCCATGTTAAATTTATTGGTAAAAACAACCTTTTTATAACAAACGAAACTGTTAGTAAATTGTTAATACAAAAATACGGAGGTATTAAAAACATGCCTAAAGAAACTTTAGTTTTGAATGAATTAGAAAAAGCCCTCATGTCTAATCCAATGATAAAAACTGCAGAAGTGTATGTTACTGTAAATGGTACGCTTAACGCAGAAGTAGAACAAAAAACACCTATTGCAAGAGTCAGTACTAATGCGTCTTATTATATTGATGATGAAGGTTTTTTTATGCCATTGTCAAACAATTATTCAGCTAGAGTACCATTGGTTACGGGTTATGTTGAAAAAAATAATTTAAAAAACGTCTATAAAGTAGCGTGTAAAATTAAAGAAGATGGGTTTTTGAAGAAACATGTTATCGAGATTCATCAAGACATTAATAAAAGGCTTTCATTAAGACTTAGACAATGTGATTTTTTAGTGCAGTTAGGCGATGTTAAATTTTTAAATAAAAAAATAAATAATTTAAAAGCGTTTTATCAAAAGAACAAAAAAGAAAATACGCTTATGAGTTATAGTAAAGTCAATTTGCAGTTTGAAAACCAAGTAATATGTACCAAAATTTAAGCCATGGAGCATAATTTAGCAGTAGGATTAGACATAGGAACCACGAAAATTGTGGCCATGATTGGGCGTAGAAACGAATACGGCAAGGTCGAAATTTTAGGTATAGGTAAATCTAAAAGTTTAGGAGTGCATCGTGGTGTTGTGAATAATATTACACAAACCATACAGTCTATTCAACAAGCCGTTCAAGAAGCAGAGGTTGCTGCGGATATGAAGATAGAAGATGTTACAGTAGGTATTGCAGGACAACACATCCGTAGTTTACAGCATAGTGATTATATAACACGATCAAATTCTGAAACGGTTATTGATGAGGATGATATTGATAGGCTTATTAATCAAGTACATAAGCTCGTAATGCTTCCTGGAGAAGAAATTATTCACGTATTACCACAAGAATATAAAGTTGATGGGCAAGCCGAAATAAAAGAACCAATAGGTATGTATGGTGGCCGTTTAGAAGCTAACTTTCATGTGGTAGTCGGTCAAGTATCGTCTATTAGAAATATTGGGCGTTGCATTCAAAGTGCAGGTTTAAATTTAGAAGGCATTACGTTAGAACCATTAGCTTCCGCAAATGCGGTGTTAAGCCAAGAAGAAAAAGAAGCTGGTGTGGCACTAATCGATATCGGTGGTGGAACAACAGATTTAGCAATTTTCAGAGATGGCATTATCCGTCATACCGCAGTAATTCCTTTCGGCGGAAATGTGATTACCGAGGACATTAAAGAAGGGTGCTCAATTATAGAAAAGCAAGCGGAATTATTAAAAATAAAATTTGGTTCGGCATGGCCAGGTGAGAATAAAGATAATGAGATTGTGTCTATTCCTGGATTGAGAGGAAGAGAGCCAAAAGAAATCACATTAAAGAACTTGTCTAAAATCATCCATGCACGTGTTGTTGAAATTGTAGAACAAGTGTATGTTGAAATTAAAAATTACGGACATGAAGAGCAAAAGAAAAAATTAATTGCAGGTATTGTTTTAACAGGTGGTGGTAGCCAACTAAAACATTTAAAGCAGTTAGTAGAGTATATAACAGGAATGGATACCAGAATTGGGTATCCAAACGAGCATTTGGCCGGCGATAGTGATGATGATATCACAAGCCCTTTATTCGCAACGGCCGTTGGTTTAGTTTTAGATGGTTTAAAACGTCAAGACAGAAAGAAGATTGAGCAACAAGAAGAGCAAGTTGTAAATGAATCTGAAACACCAATAGAAGAAGATGTTAAAGAACAACCTATCAAGGAAAGACGCTCATTTCTTGATAAGTTAACAGATCGCGTTAAGGATTTTTTAGATAACGCAGAGTGATTAAATCCATTGAATTGAGAATATTTAGTATAAAACCCCAGTAAAACAGTATTATGAGCAGCAAAAAAGAATTCGAAAGCATCGCATTTGATTTACCTAAGAATCAGTCAAATGTTATTAAAGTTATTGGCGTTGGTGGTGGCGGTAGTAATGCCATTAATCATATGTTCCAACAAGGCATCAAGGGCGTAGATTTTTACGTTTGTAATACAGATGCTCAAGCCCTTCAAAACAGTGGCGTTCCAAATAAGATACAATTAGGCCTTAACTTAACCGAAGGTCTAGGAGCAGGAGCAAACCCAGATATAGGGGAGCAGTCTGCCGTTGAAAGTTTTGATGACATTGCTCAAATGCTCGATACAAATACTAAAATGGTTTTTATTACTGCTGGAATGGGCGGTGGTACAGGTACTGGTGCTGCGCCAATTATTGCTAAAATGGCTAAAGATTTAGACATTTTAACTGTAGGTATTGTAACTATGCCATTTCAGTTTGAAGGTAGAATGCGTATCGAACAATCTCAAAAAGGGATTGAAAGATTAAGAAACGTAGTAGATTCTTTAATTGTAATTAATAATAACAAGCTGCGTGAAGTTTATGGAAATCTTGGTTTTAAAGCTGGGTTCTCTAAAGCCGATGAAGTGCTATCTACCGCTGCTCGTGGTATAGCCGAAGTTATTACACATCACTACACACAAAACATCGATTTACGCGATGCTAAGACCGTATTAAGTAATAGTGGAACGGCCATTATGGGTTCTGCATTGGCATCAGGTCAAAACCGTGCCCAAGATGCTATTCGTAAAGCTTTGGATTCACCATTATTAAACGATAATAAAATAACTGGAGCTAAAAACGTATTGCTGCTAATTGTTTCAGGTTCTCATGAAATTACGATTGATGAAATAGGTGAAATTAACGATCATATCCAGAATGAAGCTGGCCATGGCGCTAATATCATTATGGGTGTAGGTGAAGATGAATCTTTAGAAGAATCAATAGCTGTAACCATTATAGCTACAGGGTTCAATATAGAGCAGCAAGATGAGATTTCTAATACAGAAACTAAAAAAGTAGTGCATTCTCTTAGTGAAGAACAAGACCTAGATTCTATTGAAAGAGAGCCAGTAATTATTGCGCCTATTATAGAATTAGAAGAGAAAAAGGAAACGCCAGTAGTCCGTCATACATTAGATTTAGAAACTGAAGAAGATGAAGCTATTAGTTTTTCCAACAAACAAAAGTTTGTTGAACCTTCTGAAAATATAGATTTAATACCTACTTCAGAAATCATTAAGAATATTGATGTTGTTTATAATGAAGTAACAGCTAACATCGAAGAAAATGATGAAGATTTCATCATTAAACCAGTAACTAGAATGACAACAGAAGTTGAGGATATGACTGATGTTGAAGTTATTTCAGATAATATAGAAGAAGAACAACAAATTACTTTGACTTTTGATTTACCATTATCTTTTGAGAAAGAAGAAGACCTTGAAGAAGAAAAAGAAGATGTAATATCTTATAATTTAACTGAAGATGAAGTTAAAGACATTTCTGTAAACGATTATGTTGAGTTGATTACAGTTACAGAAACTAATGAAGAGGGCGATGTGCGTTATGCACTCGATGATTATGTTGAGGTTGAGTCTTCAATAAATAAAAAGCAACGAATATCAAAAGAAACTTTAGAAGACATCGATGAAGAGGTTGTTTTTGAAAAGAAGACCTTAAAAGAACCTACTATAGAAGAAGATACAGCGGATGAAATTGACCCGATGAATACGCCCATTTCAGAATTGCTTAAAGAACGTGCAGATGAGCGCAGACGTAAAATGAAAGATTTTAATCATAAATTCAATAGTTCAAAAATTGATGACATAGAAAAAATTCCTGCTTACAAGCGTCAAGGTATAGATTTAAGCGAGGCCAAACATTCTTCTGAAACCGATTTCTCTAGAACAAGTATTGGATTAGACGATAATGATGATATACAGCTAAGAACTAATAATTCATTTTTACACGATAATGTAGATTGATTTATGGGAATTTAACCTAGTGCGTTATTTAATACCCGAGAAGTCCCTCAGCTTTTCGGGTTTTTTATTCCTGCGAAGGCATGAATATCTTCAATTAAAAATAAATAACTAATGCTTACACAAGACACCTAAATGCTAAGTTTTTTTTATCTTCGCATTAAGTAAATATTGAAAAATTATGGGTTTACAACAAGATATTATGTTGGCTTTAAAAGAGGCTATGAAAGCTAAAGACCAAGTAGCCTTAACAGCATTGCGCGCTGTGAAATCGGCTATATTACTCGCACAAACTGAAAGCGGAGCAAAAGAAGATTTAACAGAAGAACAGGAGCTTAAAATACTTCAAAAATTAGTTAAGCAACGTAAGGATAGTGCTGCTATTTATTTAGAACAGGATAGAAAGGATTTAGCATTACCAGAAATAGACGAAGCTGAGGTAATTAGCCAGTTTTTGCCTGAAGCTTTAACCGATGAAGAAATTGAAAAAGTAGTCGTAGCTGTTATAGAGCAAATAGGAGCAGAGGGCATGAAAGACATGGGAAAAGTCATGGGTATGGTCAGTAAAGAATTAGCTGGGCAAGCAGATGGAAAAACCATTTCTAATATTGTGAAAGCTAAATTATCTTAAACATAGAATAAACGGCTGCGTAGTTCAACTGGATAGAATATCAGATTTCGGCTCTGAGGGTTGGGGGTTCGAATCCCTTCGCGGTCACTAAAGTAAAATGCAATAAACTAATATAGAGTTTGTTGCATTTTTTTGTTTATACAATGTGTCACTTTGTGTGTCACTATTTTGGTGTGTGGGTTACTAGGCTTTAGGAATAACCTTAAGCGGGCTCATTTCAAATTATGGCTGAATAACTTTCAGTAAATGAAAATTTCTGGAAAGATATCTCTGGGTTAAAAGATTTTTTCAAAAGAACGGGGGGTATATAAAAAATCGTAAAAATTCGATTTCTGAGAAAGGGGGTGGGTCAGGAGTCTTTTAAACAGAAGTAATATTTGGTCTTCTATTAAAAAATAGAAGTTTTAATTTTTTTTTAAATCAACTATTTCAGAAATGCCTACATCTAAAGCATTTGCAATCTTTATTAGTGATATGATATTAGGCACATGTTCCCCTCGTTCTATTCGCCCAATTTGGTTTTTAGCTACATCAGCATCAAAATAAAGTTGGAATTGTCTTTCAAGACGTAGCTCACGAGTATTTTCGTCTATTTCCTTTAAAGACAATTGCATCATCAAAAGTCTACTTATTCTAAAAAGATAATAACCAAATGTTTGTGGTATTTGAAAATAATTCTTAACTCTGTAGGAAATATTGTTAGTTATACGGATAAGGAAAACCGTAAAACAATATCACTTATTTGGTTTAATATTGAATTGTCTTAGATGTCATCAATAAAATTAAAAGCAGCTCAAACTAGTTTTTTGAAAAATATTGAAAAATGAAATATTTACTTCTAATATGTGCAAGTCTTTTGTTTATTGCATTAGCAGACCTGCCAATAGGGTACTATACACTTTTAAGAATTGCTGTAACAATTGGAGCTACTGCGGTAGTTGTTATGGAGTTTGAAAATGGGTTTAATTTTTGGGTTATTGCGTTTGGAATTGCTGCAATCGTATTTAATCCATTAATACCAATATATTTAAACAATAAAGATGCTTGGATGCCAATTGATATTGTGGCAGCCATTCTTTTTTTAATCAAATCATTCACTATTAAAACAAATACAGATGAGTAATTCAGACAACGGAGGTACATTAATTGGTTTAATATGGTTAGTAACAATTGGAATTTCAATTGGTTCTGGTATAATGGCTTGGAACTGGATTGAACCCGACAGCTTTTTTGGAGCAATAGGATTTTTAATAGTTTGGGGTATTTTAAGCAGAATAGGGCATTTCTTGGCAATGGGACTTGCTGCTCTATTAGGTGGTATGGATTAAAACTAAACACAACAAAAAGGATAATACATTTGGCATATAGCACTAAATATCAAATGATAACATTAACTAAATGGCTACGAAAAAAATAACCTTATTTACAGCTTTAATATTTTCATTGATATTAGCATCCTGTTCCTCTGATGGCGATAGCAATTCAAACTCTAATGATAAGATAAATCCCCCTGGATGGATTCAAGGTACTTGGATTAACGATTTAGAGACTGGTGGTTTTAGGATTACAACAGATGATATTTGCATTGTTACTGGGAATATACAACAATGTTATAAAGATATTTTAAAGCAAACCGATGGCTCTGTTGTTCAAAAGAATGTAAAGGAAGTAATTACTAACGATTATTATTCTATTGAAATAACATTAAGTTCTGTGATAATAACTTACGAATTTGAACGAGTTTCAGATACTGAAATTGAGTACATAGATAGCATAATGAATACGGTATTAACAAAACAATAAAGATGCTTACTAGAAAAATATATACCGTACTTGTACTAATTATTTCATCACTAGATGCTTTTTCACAGCAAGGAGCGTATCATGATGCTATGATGGAAGAACAAGAATCTGGAGGGCAATTTGGCTTTATTACTGGGCTAATTGTTATTATAGCTTTAATTTATTTTGCCACCAAATCTGATTAGAAGTGTTGCTGATTCATTGAGATAAAT
Organism: Algibacter agarivorans; assembly: GCF_039543245.1. Lineage (NCBI taxonomy): Bacteria > Pseudomonadati > Bacteroidota > Flavobacteriia > Flavobacteriales > Flavobacteriaceae > Algibacter > Algibacter agarivorans. The sequence continues at coordinate 172,933 of NZ_BAABJJ010000001.1, read as the reverse complement.
ATTATACTCTGCTTAATTCCACTAGTATTCTGGTGCGAAATTTAAGCAAAGATTCACAGTCTATATAGAATTAAATAATAATTGCAATATGCTTAATAAAACCGATATTCAGACTAAAACCTCAACTGTTTTCCATGAACTTGAAAAGGAAATTGACAGCACCCAAAAAGAAGCCACCAAAGTTCTACGTATACACCATGGTAAGTTTAGGTTTCACATGAATGAAGGAACTATGGACAGCGAAGATTACCTTAAAAGTGAAAAGGCTTGGGATAATATAGACCAAAAGCTAAAAACGCTTAAACATATAAAGTTGATTCTGGAAAAATACAGAAACGTTTCTGGAGTTGTTGAAGAGTCGGAAGCACTGGATAAAGAATTGTTGAACTATTCGAATATAGCAACACAAAAAGAGCTTCATAATATTGCTGAATTATTTACAGATTACAGGACTCGATTCGCAATAGAAAATTCCGATGTTGATGAACTCATAAAGCTTAAAATCAAGTCAAAGACCAATTCTCAATTCATAAAAGAGACCTTCATAAAAGCATGCCAGAATTTGGATGCATCCATATTTGAACCTCTTATTGATGAAGACCAGTATTTTGAAGAACTGGATAAGTACAGGTTTCTACAATCTATGAAGACTCAATTCGATTATCTAAAAGGAGAAGGGATAAAAGAGGTGAAATTAGTTATGGGCAAATGCGAAATGTGTTTTATAGGAGCTAAAGTCCATGAGTTCTATGTTAAGCCTAATATTGGAAAGCCTGCTTTTTCATACAACATTCAAGAGGAAAATGGTGAAATTAAAGACATATTCAGATGTAATTTAAGCAGTGGGTATGGAAGAGCAGCACGAGAAGATAGAGACCCAGACATTACCTATATTAATTATGATTAAAGCATAGCATAAACTATTAGTTTACCCCATTATGTAATATTTAATGCTCCTTTGTCTCAAAACTATAATAATGTGAAGCGGTTCTTTTTGTATACCTCAATATTAATGCTGCCGTTTTTAATAATGGTTATAGTCAATGAATCAGTAAGACCAAGTCTCCAGGATAAGCCGTATCAGTTAAATGGTGTTAAAGCCATGAATTCAAGTAAGGTGCAAAAGGATAAATGCTCCTGGTACTGTTATATTGAGACAACTAGCCATTGCAAAGTTAATCATGTCAAATATGCCAAGCCCTTTTTTAAATACATAGACCCTGTGTATTTTGGTATGATAAAATCATTGCATTCGGGTAATAATTACCAGTTTATGAATGTCGTATTCTTAGTGTTTCTAATTCCTTTATTGATGTTCTATTTATTGGTAAAGTCAATAGGAATGGGCTATAGAATTAAAGCTTTAAAACCATAGCCATGAATGATATAGTGAATGAAATATTTGTATACTGTGGAGATTTTATAATAAATTTAGCTAATCTATTAGGGATGTCCTACTACGAGGTAAATGCAGTCATTTTTTGTGTTCTATATCCAGTTTTGGTATTAATATTTTTGATAATTTATATTAAAAAAAGAATGGAGCTAAAACAAGCCATTAAAGGAAAAATGTAATACCTACATAATGAGCATAAAATTGGGCTTTTTGATGGTGTGAAAACGGGCTTTTTTTTGGGTTTGAGGTAAGGGTCTTCGCCAGGGACATATAAATAAAATATTAAATGAACATAAATAAAGTAACTGTTCCAACTTTAAAGGCGGAAATAACTATAGGACTTAATAAGGGGTATTCTGAAGAGTTTTGGAGTGTAATTGAGCTTAAAAATAAATTAGCAGCAGCGCAACAAAAGCTAAAACAAAGAGACGGTATTTTATTAAGTACTAAGGTTACTTTAAGCTTTATTAATTACCCTAAATTTCCAATTGAAAAAGAGTCGTTTAAAAATGGAGTAAGTTTTATTGCAAAAGAACTTATGAATGAGCTTTCACAAAACAGAATTGTAGTTGTTTTTAATGATGAAACCATCATGTTAGAGGACTTACCTGAAATAGATGGTTCCATTAATATTGAATCATTTTATCTCATTCTATTTTTGAATATATAAGGAGTGTGTTTGTAATTTCGTAATCTGTCATAAATACTAGTTTGGGTTGATTTTAGGTTTAATCCCTTTCGCTTTTTTGCTCTTTTGTCTTTTCTGATTTTTTTAATCTCCGCTTCAGTTTTATTAATCTTATGATTTTCTGGATTGATTTCATCTAATCTTTCTAAGATGAAATGAGCTAAGAGATTAAAATGACTATCAGTTAACTTTTTAATTGTTCTAGGGTTGGTGTTTCTTTTCTCAAAAAAATTAAATAGTTCGTTTGGTGAAATTTGTAATGCTTTAGCCATTTTTGTGAGGTTAAAGTTGAGTGTTTCTTTTCTGAAGTTTATAAGAATTTCATTTTGATTATTGTTTTCCATAACTGATTTATTAGTTTTTGTAGAATTAAAATCACACCAGGAACACGAATAGGGGAAGAGTCATTTTTTTGACGAAGTCCGCATTCTAAACCACCTTTGCTTTTGTGCTAGGTTGGTACGCTAAAAGCGTTCCTGATGCAATAAGATTATAGTTTACTTAATTGTAGTATGTCTTATAATTGACATTTTAATATAATTACTCATTTTGTAATGATTTTATATTCATAAGAAGGTAATATTTCTTAATGATATCATCTCTTAAAACAGAATGGATTTTATTCTGGTTATACTTCTTAATTAGTTTTATAAAATCTCTGAGGGTTTCTTTTTTTTCTTCACTTTTAATATTGCTCCAATGATTCGGATTGATGCAATTTTTGAACAAAAATATTTGGTCTTCTCTAACGCCCTCTGGTGCTTTAAGTGAATCAACAATCATTATTTTATTGAAGTGATTTAAAAACGCACTGAACAAGCTCTTAAAAGCATAATTGCCCAATTGATTGAGGTTAATTATGCCCATTTTATGTAAGTATCTAGAGCCTGTAATTTTCAGCTCTACTCTCAATAGGTTTTTATCAATAACTAAGTATTGCTTTCCCTTATCATAGAGCTTTAAACTATAATCTGTTTTTTCAAATTCTTTATAACTTCCCTTCCCTCTATAGTTAAGTTTTCTATTATGGTCTTTGAGGTCATACATGAGTATGTGTTTATTAATTAAAATCTTAGGGTCTTTGTTGACTGTAATATTAAAGCCGAATTCTAAATTGGTAATTATAGTTTCCTCTTTATTTATTTGAAGCGTGTCACAAAGATTGTTTATAGCAAACTCACATTGTTTAAAACTAAAATCGCTATGGTTTTGGTTTCCAGCTCCTGTTATTAGATTATAGTATTTATGTATACTGCCCTTAACGATTGCTTGATTCTGAGTAATCCTTATTTCTAGATTCTCCAATTTTCCAACTTTGGGGTAATCACTAGCTTCTCCTGTAAATCTATCGAATGGTGATTTTAAGCTTATGAGGTCATTATTTTCAATACCACTTTCAAACCTTAATTTGTCAGCGTCTGTTATTCTGAATTTTATATTATCTATCATAATTTTTACTCTTTTAAATTGGTAATAATTTCCGATTTCTTATAGTACACTCTTCTACCAAGGTATCGAGATGTTAATACACCTGCCTTTGTCCAATTGTTTAGAGTGGGCAAGCTTATTTTAAGCATTTCAGCTGTTTCTTGTCTGGTTAAAAGTGCTTCTGGTTCTTGTTTGTCTGTTTGCTTTGAACTCTCTATTATTTCGCTAATTTTTGAGCAAAGCTGTCCTATAAGCTCGTCTGAAGACAAGCCTTCAAAAAGTATTCTTTTCATTTTATATGTATTTAATAATTCAACTTTTGTTCAGGATTTTATATGCCTGAATCTTTTGGGATAAGTTGAATGCGCACTCAAATCTTATACTCTAAAGATAAAACAATAAAACGCTCAAAAAACACGTCTTAAAGTACTGAAATTGAATTAGTTAATGTGAATTTGGATTAGCTAATGTAAAACGTAATTATCACATAATCAATATGTTAATAAAATGAGTTTTTTGTCTTAGTTAATATGAAAATGAGTTTAACTTAATTTTAACATTGCATGCTATAAAAATGACCTGTTTTGGGTGTTTTTTAGGTTAAAAAAAAGTGCTTTTTTAGCCTAATTCTTCTGGTTTTCAGTTTTGGGTCACAAAAACTTGTAAATATTGGACGATATTTTTATTTTATTTTACGCTTTCCCATGTTTAATTTCTGACACCTTTTTGTATATTGGCTGCACTTAAGGTTAATTTTCAAATATGGCATCAAATATTTTTACAACAATAAAAAAAATAATCAATCGAGTAGTTGATGTTGTTCTTCAAGGAAACCTTGATAGAGTTAGAATTTTAGGTGAATTTAATAGGGTTTTTGAATACGCATTTTTAACTTCTGAAATTAACAGAAAATGTAGTGTAACCACCTCTCCTGGGAAGCCTGGATTTGGTCATGCTTTAAGTACTATTTATCCTAGAAGTGGATTTAAAATAACCATATTGAATGATGATTATTTAACTGATACTGATTTGTTTGAAATATCTGGGTATGTTCTGGAGAGTCCTAGTTTTGTAAGAAAGCTTATGGCTGTTGGTTATGATACTCTAATTGTAAAGGGGGAAAATTCAACAGTAGGTCTTCAAATACCATTAAGAAAGTTTGGTAATATAGATGACTACATGATACAATAGTCAATGATAAAAAAAATTATATTAACTACAGCCTTGTTAATGGTACTTGTGCCAATTTCAGTTATACTGATTAGAAAAAGGACTAAAAGAGCTAAATTAAGACGAAAAATTCTAAATGATGGGGATGATTATAAATCCTCTGCTAAAAACATCGTTGATAGTATTAGTAAAAGTAAGACTTTATATAAAGAGTTAATTACTGCTGTCCATCCTGATAAATTTCAAGACACTGGAAAAAGGAAGAAAGCTACAGATTTGGCTTCAAGAATAACTAAGTCCAAAAAAAATTACAACGACCTGGTTCAATTAAAAGGTGAAGTTTCGGAGTTTTTAAATAACTAAGTTTAGCATGAAATATAATAACTCTAAATTTTATATTCTCAATGCGGTTTTATTTTTAGCTATTCTAATTTCAATCTCATTAACCCCTCCAGATTACTCTATTGGGTTAAGAAAGTTTCTGCAACATGAAGACTCCAGGAATATAGATGAAATTCTAAACTCATATTCCTATCCTGTAAAGACTTATTGGAATCAAAAAAACGTAAGTAGGTATGATTTAGAAAAATCATATAAAAAGGCTTGGGAGAAAGTTGAATATTCACGAAATTATTTATTAGAGACAAAGAGGTTAAATAACTTTAATTTTATTTTAACAACCCAGTTTGTTTATAAATTGAAGAATGAAAGTTATACATCAACTGTACGTTCAAAACTTAATGTTAAATTAAACAATGACGGCAAAATTGTTAGCATTGATAATATTGAATTACTTAAGTCATCTGGTACAGATTTACTTAAGAATATAGAAAATCAAGAAAATCAAGAAAATGAAGAAGAACAAATCTTTAATGCTTTAGTAAGAACCTATAGATATACTTTGGTATTTGGGTTTTTTATAATCGTTTTGAATGTCTGGTGGTTTATTTCGTATCGGGATTTTGAAACAAAACGAATAGAACAAGGATTAATAGACCAAGAAAAGGAGAGATTAGCAAAGATTGAAGAAGAAAAACAATGGTTAATTAAAGCAATAGGTATTGAAAAGATTTATGAAGAAAAGGAAGAAAGCATAAAAGCATTAATCGAAAGATTAAAATCCTTGAATTTTAAAGAAAATGTTAGTTCTATATATAAAGAAAGTGAATCCAAGCGGTTGATAGAATTAATAAGAAAAAAATATTTTGATGAGCAAAAGAAGAGATTCGATAAAATTGAGAAAGATAGAATTGCAAAACTTGAGAAAGACAGACTTGAAGCAATAGAAAGAGAAAGACTTGCAAAAATAGAAGAAGAACATCAGAAGGAAAAAAGAAGGCTTTTAAAAATTCAAAGAGAAAAGGAACGTAAAAAACTAGAAAAAACTCGAAAAGAGAAAGAGAAGCGAGAGAAAGAAAGACTAGAAAAAGAAAGGCTAGAAGCAGAGAAACTATCCAAGATTAAACGAGAACACGAGGAAGAAAAGAGAAGGGTGTTGGGAAATAAAGGGGGTGTCATCAAGAAATCTTCTTCATCGGATTTAAGCCAATACTTGGGAAATATTGATGAAGATATATTAAATCATGAGAAAAATCAAAATAACAAAAATGGTGATTTAGGAGAGTATCTAACAGATTTTAAAAAATAAAAAAAGGGAGTCACTTAGACACCATGTATTAAACTGATTTAGTTTAAATTTATACAATAAATTACAACCTACAATAAATGACAGGAGAACAACTCAAAGCTTTAGAAGGCAGATTATGGAAAGCAGCAGATGACCTAAGAGCTAATAGTAAACTTACCGCCACCGAATACAGTTTCCCAGTTTTGGGAATCATTTTTTTAAGACACGCACATAACCGCTTTGTTATTGCTAAGGAAGAAATAGAGAAAACGCTCCCCGTGCATCCTACAAGAGGAGTAAGGACTATGACTAAAAATGACTTTTTAGATGCTAAAGCCATCTTCTTACCTGAAGATTCCAGGTGGGATACTATTGTAGATTTACCAGACAGTAGCGATTTAGGAGAATACCTAAATGAAGCCATGCGTAATATTGAAGCGGAGTATGAAGACTTGCTTGGGGTTTTGCCAAAGAGTTACAATCTTTTTGAAAAAGAACTTCTGCAACGCCTCATTAGAATATTTAACGACGAAGCATTAGACCATATGCCTGGAGATGCCTTCGGGCAGATATACGAATACTTCCTGAACAAGTTCGCCATGAGTGGTGCCCAAGAAGGAGGGGAGTTTTTCACGCCTCCATCTTTGGTTAAAACCATTGTAAATATTATTGAGCCAGACCATGGTACGGTGTTCGACCCTGCTGTGGGTAGCGCAGGTATGTTTGTACAAACAGCTCATTTTATTGAAGAAGAAGGATTTGAAGCTGCTAATAAGGTCACTTTTTATGGGCAGGAGAAAACGGATACCAATACCAAGTTGGCTAAAATGAATATGGCAGTACATGGGCTAGATGCAACCATAGTGCAAGGCAATACCTTTTATGAAGATAAACATGAGTTGGTTGGTAAATGCGATTTTGTAATGGCAAATCCACCGTTTAATGTCGATGGTGTAGATAAAAGCAAAGAGAGCGTAAAAAATGATGCCCGATTACCTTTTGGATTACCCAATAACGACAATGCCAATTATTTATGGATACAATACTTCTATAGCTATTTAAATGAAACTGGTCGAGCAGGTTTTGTTATGGCATCCTCTGCATCTGATGCAGGACATAGCGAAAAACTCATCCGTAAAGACATAGTAGATACAGGAGCAGTAGATGTAATGGTGTCAATAGGAACTAAGTTCTTTTATAGTTTGTCATTACCATGTACATTATGGTTTTTTGATAGAGCCAAGGAGAAAGATACTTTAAAAGCAGACAAGACTTTAATGTTAGATTTGCGAAATGTGTACAGAAAAGTGAGTGCTGCCATACACGATTTTACCGAAGAGCACTTACAAAACATACACGCTATTGTGAGCTTGTATAGAGGTGATAATACACTCTACAATAGTTTAGTTGACAACTATAAAGCCAATGGTAGTGAAGCCGAATTAGAATGGCTTATAAGTCGTTTTCCTGACGGGGAATATGTAGATGTATTAGGGCTATGTAAAGTAGTGAATAGGGCTGAAATTGAAGCCAATGATTATTGCTTAACACCTGGGCGTTACGTGGGTGTTGAAGACCAAATAGACCTCGATTTTGATTATGAAACCGAAATGGGCATTATTAAAGAAGAGCTAAAAGAGTTGAATGCGAACGCCAATGTGTTAGCTGCCCAAATACAATCCAATTTAGAAGAATTAGGCTTATGAGTTGGGTAGAAACTAAATTAGGTGAATGTATTGAGTTTTCAAATGGATATGCTTTTAAAAGTAAATTCTTTACTGAAAATGAAAATGATATCCCTCTAATTAAAGGAGAAAATTTAGGTAAGGGCGAGGTGTTATGGGAGAAATCTAAGTACTGGAAAGTTGAGAACCTTAATGGGCTGGAAAGATTTCTATTAAATGCGGGAGATATTGTTTTGGCGATGGATAGACCTTATGTTGGTGGTAGCTTGAAATATGCTATGATAAAAACTTCCGACCCAAAATCCCTACAAGTTCAAAGAATTGGAAGATTAGTAGCAAAACAGAGCGTTATCAATGAGAAGTTTTTAAGGTGTGTAATCTCATCAGATAGTTTTAAAAATTACGTCAAAAACATTCAGGGGGGTGTCGGTGTCCCTCATATTAGCCCATCTCAAATAAAAAATTATGAATTTGAAATTCCTCCTCTCTCAACCCAAAAACGCTTAGCCGATATTTTAAGTGTCTATGATGATTTAATAGAAAACAACCTAAAACGTATCACTCTATTAGAACAAGCAGCTCAAAACATTTACAAAGAGTGGTTTGTAAAACTGCGTTTCCCTGGTCATGAAAACACGCCTATAAATGAGGAAACTGGGCTTCCTGTGGGGTGGAGTATGAAAAGATTGGATGAAATATATGAGTTCAAAAATGGATTTGCTTTCTATACAAAAGGATATTCAGAAGAAGAAACGCCTTATGTTGTGGTAGATTTAGGAAATATTAGTGAAAGTGGAGATTTTGTATTATCAGGTAAGGAAAAATATATTAGTGAGAGTTTATATCAAGAAAAAGAAGGATACTACTTAAAAAAATATGATATTGTTGTAGCTATGACTGATATGACAGCAAGGTTAGGCATATTAGCAAAAGTTGGAATAATTGACGAGAATGATAAATATGTTCTTAATCAAAGAGTTGGGCGACTTAGGTCTAAAGTTGAATATATTGATTATTGTTATATCAACGCCTCTTTATCTGATGAACGATTTATTAGTGAAATGCATCAAAGAAGTAAAGGAGCTGTTCAAAAATATTTCAACACCAAAGATATAGTACAGTATATGGTAACTACACCAACAAAGTCTATTGTTGAACAATTCAATTTAATTTATAGACCAATAATTGAAAATAGAATTGTATTAAAATTTCAAAACCAAAAACTAAAAGCAGCAAGAAGTATCTTATTGCCCCGTTTAATGAATAGAACTATAGAACTATGATGGAGTCCTTAAAATATAACACATCATTTGAGAAAATAGAGATTTCAGAATTACCCGAAAATTTGAATATTGAAGGAACTCAAATAAACAGATGTACAGATAATGCTAGATTAATTGTTGCTAATAATCCTGAAAGAGATATTAAATACATTGAAGGGTTTATGATGATTTTACAAGATAACAGATATCGTGCAGTTGCTCATGCTTGGAACACTTTAGATGGGAGTCATTTCGATGTGTCGAGTAAGCTGTTTTCCGAAAAGCATCCTGATGTTAGTGCAGAATGGGTTGGTTATTTTCCTTGTGGAGAAGTTGGTTTTAAATGCATTCCAAAACAAATAAGAAATATAACCCCGTTCACAGAACAATTTGCACCCATTGTGAAATTTATGAATAAACATTATCCTGTAAAATGATTAAAGACTATTCAGAAGACCAATTGATAGAACAACCTTGTATGGATATTTTCCAGGAATTAACTTGGGAAGTAGCTAATGTGTATGAAGGGGAAACATTTGGAGAACATGGAACTCTGGGCAGAGATAGCGAAGCAGATGTTATTTTAAGAACTCGGTTTTATTCAGCCATAAAAGCACTTAACCCAAACCTGCCCCAACAAGCTTATGATTTAGCGTATGAAACTATTAATAGTGATGAAGCAGCCAAAGGTCTGGTAGAAATTAACTTTGATAAATACAACTTTTTAAAAGATGGTATTTCTGTAACGTATAAGGACGCTAAAGGAGAGATTGTCCGCAATAAAAAAATTAAGGTCTTCGATTTTGAAACTCCTGAAAACAATAACTTCATAGCGGTACAACAATTATGGATGGAGGGTAAATCTAAACGAAAAAAACGTCCTGATGTTGTTGGTTTTGTTAATGGGTTGCCGTTGGTGTTCATTGAGCTAAAAGGTATCAATGTAAAGCTTAGGGCAGCTTATGAAAAGAATTTAAAAGACTATAAAAATACTATTCCTAAAATATTTCATTGCAATGCTTTCGTAATTATAAGTAATGGTATAGAAAGCAAAGTAGGTTCTATCAGTTCTAAATATGAGCATTTTAATGATTGGAAGCGTATTTCAGAAGAAGATGAAGGCGTTGTAAGCTTAGATATTATCATTAAAGGCACCTGTGAAAAGAGCAGATTGTTAGACCTTTTTGAGAATTTCATCCTGTTTGATACTTCTATAGGTTCAATTACTAAGCTAGTAGCACGTAACCATCAATTTATAGGAGTAAATAAGGCTATTAACCATTTCCAGGAAACAAGACAAAAGGCTAAAGATGGGATTATCTCCATAAAAGATGCACAAAAACTGGGTGTCTTTTGGCACAGTCAAGGCAGTGGGAAATCATATTCCATGGTGTTTTTGTGTCAGAAGATATTAAGAGTGTTAGGTGGTGGTTATACCTTTCTACTGGTTACAGATAGGAATGAGCTAGATAAGCAGATATACGGCACATTTGCAGGGGTTGGAGCGGTGAAAGATAAAACAGCCAGGGCAACGAGTGGAACACATTTAAAAGAGTTACTACAAACAGATAGACGCTTCCTTTTTTCTATAATACATAAGTTTAACTTTGATGAGCAGATAACCGATAGAGATAATATCATTGTTTTGTCGGATGAGGCACATAGGACGAATGGAGGTTCTTTAGCTATGAATTTAAGGAAGGCATTGCCTAATGCTTCCTTCATCGGGTTTACAGGAACACCTCTTTTTAAGGATGATGAATTAACAAAGCGGATATTTGGGGATTATGTGTCTAAATATGATTTTAAACGTTCCATTGAAGATGGTGCAACGGTTCCCTTGTATTATGAAAACCGAGGAGAGAAACTAAAGCTTGATAATCCGCAAATAAACCAAGAGATACGAGAGGCTATTGAGGCACAAGACCTGGATAGTAACCAGGAAGATAAGCTTAAAAGATTGTTCGCCAGAGAATACCCAATTCTTACATCAGAAAAACGATTACGGGCTATAGCTAAAGATATAGTTGAGCATTTTAATACAAGAGGTTACAAAGGTAAAGCCATGTTAGTTGCTTTAGATAAAGTGACTGCCGTTAAGATGTATGATTATATTACTGAAGCCTGGAGTGAATATTTAGAGCAGCAGCAAGAGGAGATACAAAAAATACAGGATGAGCAGGAGCAAATAAATAGGCAGCAGCAGTGGAACTGGTCTAAAGAAACTGAGATTGCTGTGGTGGTAAGTCATGAGCAAAACGAAATAGAGAAATTTGAAGCCTGGGGATTGGATATTGAGCCGCACCGATTGAAATTGAATACTTCAGACCTGGAGAAAGACTTTAAAGATGAAGACCATCCGTTTAGATTTGCCATAGTTTGTGCCATGTGGATAACAGGATTTGATGTTAAGAGTTTGTCTACTATGTATATTGATAAGCCTTTGAAGTCGCATACATTAATGCAAACTATTGCTAGAGCAAATAGGGTGCATAAGGATAAGAATAACGGGCTTATTGTAGACTATATAGAGACGTATAAAGCCCTGTTGGAAGCTTTGGCAATATATGGGGATAGTGATAATAAAGGTGGTTCTGAAGGAGCTGAGGATGCGCCAGTGAAACCCCTAGAGGAATTAGTTGCGGAGCTTGAAGAAGCCGTAAAGACAACAGAATTATTCTTGAAGGATGAGTGTAAGTTCAAATTATCTAAAATAGTGGAGGCGAAGGATAATCTCCACAGAATAAAGCACATGCAAGAAGGGTATAATGCCATTTGTGTGACTGATGAAGCCAAAGCCAAATTTGGAGTTCTAGCTAGAGAGTTATTTAAGAAGTATAAAGCCTTAATGCCAGATAAAGCTATTTATGAGTTCCAGGAGAAACGGGATGCTATAAATGCTTTGTACACCATGATAAATGCCAAAATAGAAGAGGCAGATGTGACTCATATTGTGAAGCAAGTTCAGGATGTGGTAAACAAATCCATTGAAAGCTTGAATTTGGAGTTGGAGAAGATTGAAGGCTATGGGCAAAAAATTGATATTAGTAGTCTTGACTTTAAGAAGATTGAAGAAGAGTTTTTGAAAGTAAAGGGAAATCAGAATATAGCGGTTCAGTCTTTAAAGGATAAAGTAAGTAAGAAGCTTAGTCGGTTACTCGACCAGAACCCACTACGGATTGATTTTTATGAGCGGTACCAGGAGATAATTGATGATTATAATCGGGGTAAAGAATACAGGTCAATAAAAGAGATATTCGATGAGTTAGTAGTGCTTTTAGGAGATTTATCTGAAGAAGGTCAACGAGCCCAAAAAGAAGGTCTTGAAGAAGATGAGCTGATGGTGTTTGATATGCTTATTGCAGATAAAAAAATATCCGACAAGGAGAAGGCAAAAGTAAAAGATGCAGCCAGGAAACTATTGGAACGATTAAAGGACAATGAGTTTAAGGTTGATAAATGGGCAGAGAAAACCCAAACAGCATCGGCAGTAAGAAAGGTAATTGAAGATTATCTTTATGTAGAATTGCCTTCGCCATCTTATGATGATGATTTCTCTATTAAAGCGGAGTTATTGTTTCATGAATTTAAAACTCGATATGCTAAGTTTGGGGGAGAGGCGGCTTAAATGCAATCAGTTTTAATAGGGATGTTTGGTAGTGAACAGTATTTACATTCGTCTTAATATTAAGCTATGAATAAAGAAAGTAAGTATGCAGAAATAATTGTAGAAAGTTATATCCCTGAAGTAAACAGGAGGTTTCATGGTGAGATACATATAAAACCAGTTGCAGGTCAAGAGCCGTAAACAGAAGATATGCACGTAAGATGCTCAAAAGAATTATCTACATATTACCTTGTAGGAACCAAGTTTAGAATAAAAGCAAAAATCACTTCAAAGGAAGGTGGTAAATTATTCGCTCATAGCCATTACACATGGTCTTATGAGGTGCTAAAAGACTGAATTGTCATTGAAATTTGTTAATAATTGTTGATAACATTTAAAATTACTAAATCATAAAATTCACTTAAAAGTGTATTTTTGTTTGCAAATTAACTTATAAGTGAATATATTTGAACTGAAAATATGGGATGATGAATCTGAAAAATGTACATTTTATACTGTGCAGGCTGATGGTTCTTTAGAAAATGAAACCGATATTTTCTTTGATAAATACGACAAAACACCAGAGTTAAAAGAACAAACGCAGGAATTATTATCCTTTGTGTTAAATGCAATAGGAGACAATCATGGAGCAATCGATGAGATTTTTAACAGACACGAAAACGAAGTTGATGGTTTGCCTACGCAAGGTCAACTTCAACTTGGAGAGTTTGATTACTACTTTCCAAACTTCCCTCTTAGACTATATGCCCTCAAGGTCACGGAAAACATCGTTATTTTATTTGGCGGAGGAATAAAAGATGGTTCTACCAATCAGAACAGTAGCCTACACTTTAAATGGATAGAAGCATGCAATTATGCAAAACGTATTATAGAAGGATTAAATGATGGCTCAATCATAGTCAATCATAGAACCAGAACATTAACATCTTTTGATGGGACTGATGAAATTATATTATAAACAGAATTACTACTAAACATGAGAAGCAAAATCGCAAAACGTATTCTTGCAGAAACACCTGAAGAAACAAAGATATTTGTAAATCTTTACGCAGACATCGTAGTACGAGTTAATCAAATTATGAAAGCAAAAGGATTAACTCAAAAGGAACTGGCTAAAAGGATAGATAAAAGACCTTCAGAAATTAATAGATGGTTAAAGGGGGAGCACAATTTCACTCTTAAATCGATATCAAAGTTACAAGCGGAATTAGACTGTCCGATAGTAGTTATACCGAAAGGCGGTGGGTTTCTTAACTTCGATGGACATGGGGTGAAAAAAGGTTTCTCTGTCGTGCATCCGCATAAATCAGGTGTTAGTAAATTAGAATTTAAAGAGGCTAATGTTATTAAGAGAACTCAACCCCAATTTCAACCTTTAGCAAATGTCGGATAGAAAACTCATTCCAGAAAAAATAGAAATATTTGATTTTAAAATCATTAAAGGTCAAATAGAAAGCCCTTTTGAATTCGATAATTCTTTAGTAAAAGGACATGACTTTAACTTGAGTTTTGAAACTGCTATGAATATTGAGGAAAAAATGGTCAAGGCTGATTTTATAGTTTCTATAAAAACACAATCTGAGAAAAATAGTACTGAAGAGGCGCAAGGGAATTTTCACTTTGTTTTTATATTTCACGTTGAGAATATGGAAGATTTAGTTGAGAAAAATGGTAAGAATAATCCAGACGATTTTAAAGTCGATGGAGCTTTAGGGAATGCACTTGCCTCTATTACATATTCCACTTCCAGAGGGATTTTAATGACACGTTTTCAGGGTACTTCGCTTGAGAACTTTATCCTGCCAGTAATAAATCCAAATGATTTGCTTGAGTAGTTTTTAAAACTAATTAAAAAACTTATGTTCCCCAATTTTTATAGCTTTTTGCAAATCATTAACTTTAATATAATTGTAGAAGACCTTCTCGGTTGAGTGTCCACTAATTGCCATTATGTCTATTGTAGGCATTTCAGAAAGGTAAGCATTGGAACAAAAACTGCGTCTACCACAATGATTTGTGATAAGTTCATATTTAAATTTAGTATCACTTGTTTTAACTCCTCCAATGGTACGCTCTATAGTTTCTTTCGAATTTATTTCTGCCAAAAAACCTATTCTTTTAAGAGCATAATTTATGTGCTGCTCTGGCATGCTATCTGGTGGATTTCCATCTCTTTTATCCAGAATGCTTTTTACCATGGAATTAATAGGTATGGTGACAGGTTTTTGCATTTTCTCTGTAATGATTTTGATGTATTGTTTTCCATCAATTTTGATGATGTTCTTAGGCTTTAATCTATTGAAGTCGCTTACACGTAAACCAGTATTTGCTGAAATTAAGAATAGGTCTCTGGCTAAGTCTAGCTTTTTTGCTGTAAGATAGAGTGGTTTTTTTCCAACTTTATAGGTCTCAGCATTACTTAAATCAAGGTTGAAAATTTTGTTGAGTTCTTCTTGGTTTAGGTAAATGTTGTTGACTTCTTCGCTAGGCTTTTTAAAATATTTTCTTTTATGCTCCAGGGTATTATGGTACCCTAGTTCTATTCCTGCGTTTAGTATGGTTTTGAGTATCTTTATTTGTGTTCCTATATAATTAGTAGAGTAGTCATTTTCATGGAGCCATTTAAAAAATTTATTATAGAACTTAATATTGATGGTGTCATAGTTTACCCGATATACATCATCATTAAATCGCTTTAATAAGTTGTATGCATTATTATATGTTTTTGCTGTACCTGCTTTTAACGGTTTACCTGTAGACATAAGAGGCTTAACTTTGTAGTCTTCAATAAACTTGATAAAGAAGGGGAGTAAATCTAATTGCTGCTGTTCTTCGTTTGCTTTTTTCTTATCAAAGAAGATGTCGCATAGTTCAGTTAGCATCTCATTATTGACTTTTGCTCGTTCATCCAGAGATAGTCCGAAATAAAAATCAACTATATGGTCTTCTAGCTTGTCTAATTTTTTATTAACAGGATTCCAGTCTAGTTCCTCAATTACTTGCTTAATCCGCATTTTACCAGAATCCCAATTCTTTACATTTTGAATTCTATATCCAGTTGAATATCTAAACCGTTTTTTAGTGCCGTAACTAAAGTGTAGTTGAATGGTCGCACTTTTGTCGCTTGCTTTTCTTAATTTAAACTTGGCTTCAGGCATAGTGATTACATTAGACTACAAAGATACTTAATAAAGTGACACGTTTGGATACTTTGTGTCACTAATTGTGTCACTTTTTGTTTTACTAACGGTTGTTTTTTATAAAGGTAGAATATGGAGTGTGTGAAGTAATGTTACTATTATTAGGCTTTAAATGGTGTTCTGAGATAAAATGAGATAAAACAAGGAGTTGTTTAAATAAAAGATTTGACATCCCTTCGCAGTCACAAGAATTACATTTAATTCATTACCCCATGGTTTTAGTAACTGTGGGGTTTTTGTTTTCAGTTGAATTCGTTAAAATTCGTCTAATATCGGATCATTCCACTATTATTTTTACAAAAAAGGTAAAAACAACTGAAAGACATTAAAGTTTTGCATCAACAAATCAAAAAGGAGCAAACAAGTACTTAATTTCCATTTTTAAGTGTTAATGATTGATCTTGCTATGACTTTTATCATGCTTTTTTAGTTTTTAGTTTAATAATTTTATTGGTAATTAAACTAAAGATTAAATGTTATGATACGAAAAGCACCGATTTCAATGATAATGACCGAAAATGTCATCACATTAAAAAAGAATGATAATCTTGAAAAAGCAGAACACCTATTTAAAAAACATCATATTAGGCATATTCCAGTAGTTTCGGGTAATGTTGTAGTGGGTATGTTGAGTTATTCCGATTTGTTAAGGCTAAGTTTTGCTGATGTAACTGATAATAAAGATGAAAATGTTGATGCACTTGTCTATAATATGTTTACTATTAAACAAGTCATGAAAAATAATATTGTTACTGTTTCCTCCTCTAACTCTATAAAAGAAGTAGCAGAAATTTTAGCAACAAGGGAATTTCATGCTTTGCCTGTGGTTGATAATAATATATTAGTTGGTATCGTAACCACTACAGATCTTATAAAATATTTATTAAAGCAGTTTTAGTACATTTTTTAATCTTAAAGAATCAGTATTCAAATATTTGCATTAGGGGATTTATTTCATAAAATATTTTCTTATTCTGAACTAATTTTACTTTAGAATTTAAATCGAAAGCTATGAGACCGCAAACACCAGTTTCAACTATAATGTCCAAAAATATTATAGCACTAACACTATCAGATGATTTAGAAAGAGCAGAAGTCCTTTTTAACAGGCATAAAATAAAGCATATACCAGTAGTTTCTGGCGAAGTTATTATAGGTATGTTGAGTTATACAGATTTAATGCGAATTAGTTTTGCTGAAAGTGCAGATGAAGAAAATGATTCTGTTGATTCAGTGGTTTATAATATGTTTACCATAGAACAGGTTATGGTTAAAAATGTGGTTACTGTAAATAGTGAAACAACTATAAAAGAAGTTGCACAAATTTTAGCAGAACGAGAATTTCATGCCTTACCAGTTGTAGATGACGGGGTTTTAGTTGGTATCGTTACAACAACAGATTTGTTAAACTATTTTATAAAACAGTTTTAAGAATTAGCATACCGTTTTAAATCAATTATTGTTTTGTGAGGGTCATTACTTTTAAAAACATGACTTCCAGCTACTAAAACATCAGCTCCGGCTTCTACCAGTTTTTTAGCGTTTTTATCGGTAACACCTCCATCAATTTCAATTTTTGTAGAAGCACCTTTACGGATAATTAAATCTTTTAGCTGCTTTACTTTGTTATATGTGTTTTCGATAAAACTTTGTCCGCCAAAACCAGGGTTAACACTCATTAGGCAAACTAGATCAATATTATTAATAGTGTCTTCTAAAACATTAATATTGGTATGTGGATTTAAGGCAACACCTGCTTTCATGCCTTCATTCTTAATGGCCTGAAGCGTACGATGTAAATGTGTACAGGCTTCATAATGAACAGTGAGTATATTACTTCCTAAATCGGCAAACGTTTTAATATATCTATCAGGGTCAATAATCATTAAATGTACATCAATAGTCTTTTTAGCATGTTTTGCTATAGCTTGTAAAACAGGCATTCCAAACGAAATATTTGGAACAAAAACGCCATCCATAATATCAATATGAAACCAGTCTGCTTCACTTTTATTAATCATTTCTATATCACGTTGAAGGTTAGCAAAATCTGCTGCTAGAATTGAAGGGGCGATTAATTTGGAACTCATATTGATTTGTTGTTTTTATTTGTCGCAAAAATAATGGTTTTGCTCAAGTTTTATTATTTGCTCTCAATAAAGTTTTCAACCATTGTTATAACTTTATTGGCTAATTCGTTTTCTGCACCTCGTAACCAATTTAAATAGTCATGAAGATTGTTTAAACCACGTTCATTATCAATAATGGTAAATCCAAAGTTATAGTCTTCAAAAATGCGTTCGTCGATTGAAGTGTTTATAACTTTAAAAATATTTTTGTGTCTAGAATCGGATTTAATTCTATTAAAAGTTTCATCAACTTTTATTTCTTCACCTTCAAGAACTTGCAAGAAGTTTTGGTTTTTGTAAATAAGTATTCCCGTTATATTGTGTTTAAGATTATTCGCTTTGGCTTTTAGGTACATTGCTTTTAATTTATCTAAGCATTCATGTTCTAAAGAATCACTTATATAACAAATAGTTTTAATCATATTAAATAATGGTTGGTTTTGGTTAGGTTGTGCTAAATTAATTAAAAGAACCCATTTAAACTTTTATAATCTCCTAAAAAAAATCGGCCTTTTATACCCGTTTTTTGGTCTTTTTTTTGTTCCTTAATCCCGATAGCTATCGGAACTATGCAACTCAAAAAAGGAGATCAATATTTATATTCGTCTTGCATGAAAAATTATAAACAATTAGCCTTATCATAAAGGTGTCAAATCGAAAGCTTATTACAAGCAGGTTTAAGTCAAACTGTAATAACTTCAAAATATAAATAGAGGCAGACATGGGTCTCAAGCCATTGTTTATAAAAATAAAGTTTATATTGTAGCAGGAAGCGGGAATAGAGGAGGTAAACCAGAATTGTCGTCTTTAGAGGTATTTAAATTTACCAAAAAGTAATTTAAACTAAGCAATATTATGAAAAAAGAAGGTGCTAAATCGACTAAAGTTCAAGAACAAAATTCACAAGTAGTATCCCGAAGAAAGTTTATTGTAAATACCTCCTTGGCTTTTGGGGCAATTGCAATAATCCCCAGACATGTTATGGGCAAAGGTTTCATTGCTCCTAGCGATAGAATAAATCTAGGTGTTATTGGTTTAGGAAAGCAGGGTAATATATTGTCTAACAAATTTCTTTTAAATACTGAAGTACAAATTGTTGCTGGAAGTGATGTTTGGGATTCTAAAAGAGATTTTTTCAAAAATAATGTCGAGCAGTTATATGCTAAACACAGAAATGTTGAAAGTTACAAAGGTGTCAGTACTTATTTAGATTACAAAGAACTCGTCAATAGAACTGATATTGATGCAGTTATTGTTGCTACCCCAGATCATTGGCATGCATTACAATCTATAGATGCTATGAAGGCTGGTAAAGATGTTTTTTGTGAAAAGCCTTTAACAAATACCATAGCAGATGGAAGGGCAATTGCAGACACCGTTAAAAGAACAAAATCTGTATTTCAAACGGGCAGCATGCAACGTTCTTGGGCTAAGTTTATAACCGCTAAAGATATTGTAAGTTCGGGTAAATTAGGAGAAATAAAAAAGGTATTGGTAAGCGTGGGCGATCCTGCAAGACCTTATGATTTACCTGCTGAACCATTACCCGAAGGGATAGATTGGAACAGATGGTGTGGTCCAGCGCCTTTATTAGGCTACAACGATAAAATTGCACCAAAAATAGTCAAAACGTATCCAGATTGGAGAGATTACAAAGAAATTGGAGGAGGGATTTTAGCTGATTGGGGAGCGCATATGTTTGATATTGTGCAATGGTGTTTGAATATGGATCATTCCGGGCCTGTGAAATTTATACCGCCATCCAACCCAAATGCAAAGCGCGGGTTACAGATGTTTTATGAAAACGGCATTGAGATGGTGCATGAAGATTTTGGAAGAGGCTGGGGGGTTAGGTTTATTGGTTCTGAAGGTACTATGGATGTGAGCCGTAGCTACTTAGAGACCGCTCCAGAAACAATCTTGCTTTCCAATGTAAATGTTGGTAAAGAGGGTATAATGAAAGCACAAGGCAATCATTATCAAAATTGGCTAGATGGCATTAAAACCAGAACCCAACCTATATGCGATGCAGAGATTGGACATAGAACAGCTTCAGTCTGTAATGTGGCGAATATAGCTTATGAGTTAGGGGAAACACTTAACTGGAATCCTGAAAAGGAAAAATTCAAGGGGAATAGACAGGCCAACAAAATGCGCCAGCGAAAGCATAGAAAATTTTAATTAATACAATATAATTTATGAAATTAAAATTTTAATCCCACTTTATGTTTTTTTATGTTATGTAAACCAAGGACATTCCCAAACAAATAACGGAGATCGTCAATTTTATATGGATGCGATGTTAAAAAATTCACATCCTGTTTTAAAGGCATTAAGCAAAAATGAACTAAAAAAAACGATGCCAGTTGAAGTATCTACAAAGGCGGTATACGATAGGTCGAAATTTACTTAACTGGAAGCTTTTGGTAGAACCCTATCGGGGATTGCTCCATGGTTAGAACTGGGTCCAGATGATTAGAAAGAAGGCAAACTAAGATAAAAACACATTCAATTAACGCTAAAATCTTAAAAAAATGCCACAAAACCTAATGCGGCAGATTATATGAATTTTAGTGAAGGAAGCCAACCTCTTGTTGATGCTACTTTTTTAGCACAAGGATTATTAAGAGCGCCAAATCAATTATAGGGAAGGTTAGATGATGAAACTCAACAACATGTTCTAATCGCTTTGAAGAAAACCAGAAAATTATCGCCTGGTTATAACAACTGGCTATTATTTACTGCAATGGTAGAAGCTGCCATTTTAAAGTTTGAAGGTGAAGCAGATATGGTTCGTATTCAATATGCTTTGAATAAGCATAAAGAGTGGTGTTTAGGTGATGGTATGTATGGAGATGGTCCAAATTTTCATTGGGATTATTACAATGTTTTTGTAATTCATCCTATGCTTTTGGGTATATGGAATGTATTGATTTCTAAAAAAGAAACGCTTAAAAGCTGGCGTTATAAAGATGTAACATCAGAATACAATCAAGCTTTAAATAAAGCAAAAAGTTACGCTGGTATTCAAGAAAAATTAATTTCTCCTGAAGGAACCTATCCACCAATTGGACGTTCTTTAACGTATAGATTTGGTGCATTTCAGGCATTATCTCAAATGGCAATGTTTGAAAAATTACCTTCACAAATTGAACCTAGTCAGGTGCGTTCTGCTTTAAAGGCAGTAATCAAAAAACATTTAGAAACCAAAAACATGTTTGATGAAAATGGCTGGTTGACTATTGGTTTTTATGGACATTAACAAAACATGGCAGAACGTTATATTTCTACAGGAAGTTTGTGTTTGTGTTCAGAGATTTTTTAGTATTGGGTTTAGCTCCTGAGAATCCGTTCTGGTCTGATGCACCAAAAAATTGGAGCCAGAAGAAAATTTGGTTTAATGGCAATAATTAGTTGTTTAATTAAATCAGGACAGTGCAGTATGGCTGTTGCCATTTTAATAGTTAAACTTGTTCAATAAACCAGATAATAAAATCAAACCATTTTAAATGAATTTTAAGCAATTAGTGTTTTTAGTATTAGCATGTTCTATGCTAATGACAGTTTCAGCTCAGGTGGAAAATATAACTAGTAATGAGATTTCTAAAAAATGGACAAACTTATTTGAAGGAGACCCTCAAGAGAATTGGGAGGTTTTTATAGGTGCACCGCATGCAACAGTTAAAGGCTTAGATAATATCGACCCCAAAAGTGATGGAAAAAAATCTAAACCTCTAGGGTTAAATAACGATCCAAAACATGTTTTTGCTTTTGAAACTATTGATGGTGAGCAAGTACTTCATATTTCGGGTGAAATATACGGAGCCTTAACCTCAAAACAAGCATTTGGAAATTATCATTTAAAACTTCAATTTAAATGGGGGGAAAAGGTTTGGGAACCTAGATTATTAAGGGAAAGGGATAGTGGTATTTTATACCATTGTGTTGGTGAACATGGTTCGTTTTGGAATGTCTGGATGACCTCACAGGAATTTCAAGTACAGGAAGGTGATATGGGCGATTATTATGGGTTAGCAGGAACGCTTATTGATATTCCTTCAGTTAAAAAAGAAGGGGGAAAAGAGTTTGATTATTTAAAAGGTGGTGCACTAAATCCATATTCTAGTTTACAACGTTTACCGCCAAATCATTGTAATAAAGGTTTTGATAATGAAAATCCACATGGAGAATGGAACACACTAGAACTTATTTGTCATGAAGGAACAAGTTTGCATATTGTAAATGGTAAAGTGGTGATGGCACTGTTTAATTCAAAATATAAGAATTCTGAAGGTCAAATTGTCCCGCTTCAAAAAGGGCGTATTCAGATTCAATCTGAAGCAGCTGAAGCTTTTTATAAGAATATTGAAATTAGATCGATTCGTAAAATACCCAATAAGTACAAGAAGTATACAAAGTAGATATGTTGATTTGTCTAATCAGCATCGTTTTTAATAAATTATTGTTATTTGAATTAAATTAATAGTAATTAAAAAAAAACTACTATCTAGATATTTTTTTGAAACCAGTAAAAAAGAAAATTAAGTTTAATAAAATATTTTTACTACATTTGCATACCAGAACAGAACAGAACAGATATATGATTGATGATTTTAAGATACAAACTAATAGTGAAGTGCCAAAGTACCAGCAATTGGTAAACGCCATAAATGACGAACTTGCTAACAATAGTTTATCTAGTGGTGATGCCTTACCTTCTGTTAATCAAATGTGTAATAAGTATCAACTTTCTAGAGATACTGTTTTTAAAGCGTATTCTATTTTAAAAGAGCAATGCGTTATTGAATCTGTTCCAAACAAGGGCTATTACATTGCAAATGAAACGCGTAAAGTGCTACTTGTTCTAGATACTTTCAAAGCTTATAAAGAAGTATTATATCATTCATTTGTAAATAATCTTCCAGATAATGTGATTGCCGATGTGCAATTTCATCATTACAATATCGAAAATTTCAAAACTATTTTAAATAATAGTAAGGGGAAGTATTTCAAGTATGTAGTAATGAGTTTTGATAATAAGGAAGTCAGTAATGTGCTTGCAGATATTCCAGATAGTAAATTACTGTTAATCGATTGGAATATAAATTCCAAAGCCGATAATAATTTTGTGTTCCAAGACTTCGGAAAAGCATTTTATGATTGTTTAAAAGAGGCAACACTTGCTTTTAAGAAATATGAAAAACTAGTTTTCTTATACCCATCATTTACAAATCATTCTTTTGAAACGGTATCTTATTTTAAAAGCTATTGCGAAAATGAACACATTGATTTTGAAATTATTACTAACCCAAATGATTTTGATGTCAATAAAAATGAAGCCTACATAAGCGTAAGTGATAGAATGCTAGGAAAGTTTCTGGAGCAGTGTCGTGCCAAGAATTTAGAGCCAGGAAACGATGTTGGCTTTTTGTCTTATAACGAAACCCCCATGAAACAATTTATATACAAGGGGATTTCTGTTATTTCAACAGATTTTAATCAAATGGGAGCTAAAGCGGCAGAGTTTATCAATATGGATAAACAAATTCAATCTTACATACCAACACAATTAATATTAAGAGACTCATTATAATGAATTATTATTTAGGATTAGACATAGGGAGTTCTTCCATAAAAGTGGCTTTAGTTGAAATAGAAACTGGAAAAAGCTTGGGCGTTGTGCAAGAGCCAAAGGAAGAAATGGGCATGTTTGCCAAAAAGAATGGTTGGGCAGAACAAAAGCCAGAAGATTGGTGGACACACAGTTGTAACGCCATAAAGCGTCTGAAAAAACAGTATAATATCTCAAGAACACAAATAAAAGGTATTGGTATAGCCTACCAAATGCACGGATTGGTGCTTGTTGATAAAGAAGGAAACCCTTTAAGGAAAAGTATCATTTGGTGCGATAGTCGTGCGGTAGAAATAGGAAATAAAGCATTTGATGCTATTGGAGAAGAAGCCTGTGCAACAAACCTTTTAAACTCTCCGGCAAATTTTACAGCTTCAAAATTAAAATGGGTAAAGGACAATGAACCCGATATTTACAAAAGTATATATAAATTCATGCTACCGGGCGATTATATGGCCTACAAGTTTTCAAATGTTATAAATACGACTATTTCTGGCTTATCCGAAGGCATTTTTTGGAATTTCAAAAAAGATTCAGTAGCTGATTTTCTGTTAGAGCATTACGGGATAGATAAAGCCTTGGTTCCTGATATAGTGGAAACCTTTGGAGTACAATGCGCAGTAGATGAAAAAGGAGAGGAAGATAGTGGCATTGCCACAGGAACACCAATTTATTATAGGGCAGGGGATCAACCCAATAACGCCCTGTCATTAAACGTATTTAACCCAGGAGAAGTAGCGGCTACAGGAGGTACATCAGGAGTTGTTTACGCGGTAACTAATAGTCTTTCTGTAAAAGAAAGTGCCAGGGTCAACAATTTTGCTCATGTCAATTATAAAAAAGGAACAGACCCTAGAATAGGTAAACTGTTGTGTATTAATGGAGCAGGTATTCAATACCGGTGGCTGTTAAATAATCTAGACGTGAGTTCTTATGAAGATATGAATATTTTGGCATCAGAAATTCCAGTGGGGTCTGATGGTGTAAGTTTAATACCCTTTGGGAACGGTGCAGAGCGTATGCTAAACAACAAAGAAATAGGCACTAGAATTGCTAATTTAAATTTAAACAATCACCATAAAGGACATATATGTAGAGCAGCGTTGGAAGGCATTGCTTTTTCATTTGTTTATGGTATAGAATTGTTGAAATCTGATGGTATTAAGGCTAAAGTGATAAGAGCAGGGAACGATAATCTGTTCCGTTCAGAAATTTTCGCAAATACGGTCGCTACACTAATAGGGCAAGAAATAGAAATTTACAATACCACAGGCGCTATAGGTGCGGCACGTGCGGCAGATTTACATAAAGGTGACTTTGAGAATTTTGGCAAATCAATAATGGATAATGACCACGTGATGACTTTTATGCCATTCAAAGATAAGGAGCCTTATTTAAAAGCGTATCAAAGTTGGAAAAACGAATTAGAACTCATATTAAATAAAGAATAATTATAATTAACAAAAAATAACATGGCAGTTATAGGAAACAAAGAGTATTTTAAAGGAATCGGAGATATTAAATTTGAAGGATCAGAATCAGACAATCCATTTGCATTTAAATATTACAATCCAGATCAAGTTGTCGCAGGAAAAACAATGCGCGATCATTTTAAATTTTCAATAGCATATTGGCATACTTTCTGCGGACAAGGAGGCGATCCATTTGGACCAGGTACACAAAATTTTGCTTGGGACCAATCATCGGATGCTATTCAGGCAGCTAAAGATAAAGCGGATGCCGCTTTTGAATTCATTACAAAAATGGGGTTCGGATACTATTGTTTTCACGATTTTGATTTAATTCAAGAAGGCAAAACGTTTTCAGAATCAGAAAGCAGATTGGGAACTATTACAGATTATTTAAAAGAAAAACAAGCTGCTTCTGGAGCTAAATTATTATGGGGAACAGCTAATTGTTTTTCAAACCCACGATATATGAATGGCGCTTCAACCAATCCAGACTTTAATGTAGTTGCTAGGGCAGGAGGACAAATAAAACTGGCCTTGGATGCTACTATAGCACTAGATGGTGAGAACTATGTGTTTTGGGGTGGACGTGAAGGCTATATGTCTTTACTAAATACGGATATGGGTAGAGAGCTGGATCATATGGGGCAGTTTTTAACCATGTGTAGAGATTACGCAAGATCACAAGGCTTTAAAGGAAACTTCTTTATAGAACCAAAACCTATGGAGCCATCCAAACATCAATATGATTTTGATACGGCAACAGCTATTGGTTTCTTAAAGGAATACGGCTTGGATAAAGATTTTAAAATCAACATAGAAGTAAACCATGCTACCTTAGCGCAACATACATTTCAACATGAAATCGAAACAGCTGCAAAAGCTGGTATGTTAGGAAGTTTAGATGCCAATAGAGGCGATTATCAAAACGGATGGGATACAGATCAGTTTCCAAACAATATTCAAGAAACTACTGAAGCGATGTTAGTATTCCTAAAAGCAGGAGGACTACAAGGTGGAGGTGTTAATTTTGATGCAAAAATTAGAAGAAATTCAACTGATATGGATGATGTGTTCCATGCGCATATTGGTGGTGCTGATACGTTTGCAAGAGCCTTATTGATTGCAGATAAAATAATCACATCTTCTCCTTACGATAAACTGAGAAAAGAACGCTATAGCTCATTCGATTCTGGTAAAGGTAAAGATTTTGAAAACGGTAAACTAGATTTAAAGGATTTGTATAAAATAGCTCAAGAAAATGGTGAGCTACAATTGCAAAGTGGTAAACAAGAGCTGTTTGAGAACATTATAAACCAATACATATAAACAGAAAACCTTTCAGTCCCGAAACTTCGGGACTGAAAGGTTTTAATAATCATCAACTAACTAAAACCAAATTATGGCAACATCAAAAAATTCAGGATATTTAATTAAATTAACTTTAGTAGCCACTTTAGGAGGCTTATTATTTGGTTACGATACAGGCGTAATCTCAGGAACAGTAGGTTCTCTTGATAGTTTCTTTGTTATGCCAAAAGGCTTGTCAGAAACTGCGGCGAGTGCTTTTAAAGGTTTTTTAGTATCCAGTGCTTTAATTGGATGTATTATAGGTGGTGCTTTTGGAGGAATAATTAGTAAAAAATTAGGAAGGAAAAAGGGGTTGGTACTTGCTGCAATGTTATTTTTAATTTCAGCTTTAGGTTCTGCCATGCCAGAAATGTTTATTGCACCTATTGGTGAGTTGGATCATACGTTTTCTACAATTTTTATTTTTTACAGAATTCTTGGTGGTATAGGTGTTGGATTAGCATCTATGTTATCACCGCTTTATATCGCCGAAATTGCTCCTGCTGAGAGTAGGGGAAAATTAGTGTCTTTTAATCAATTGGCTATAGTTGGTGGTTTTATGGTTGTATATTTTGTTAACTACTTTATCTCCAGAAGTGGAGGTTCAGACGAATGGTTAAATGCTGTTGGTTGGAGATGGATGTTTGCATCAGAAGTTATTCCAGCAGGATTATTCTTGGGACTGCTGTTTTTTGTGCCTGATACGCCGCGTTCTTTAATGCTTAAGGACAAACCAGAGCAAGCTTTGGATGTTCTAACTAAAGTAAACGGAAAAGAACGTGCTCTTGTCATATTGGAGGAAATAAAGGGCTCGATGGTTCAACATTCTGGAAAGCTTTTGTCTTTTGGCTGGTTGGTCATTATTATTGGAATCACATTATCTGTTTTTCAGCAATTTGTAGGGATTAATGTCGTGCTTTACTATGCGCCAGAAATCTTTAAATCAATAGACCCAAATACAGATGGTGCTCTGTTGTTAACTATTATTGTAGGAATCGTAAACTTTTTGTTTACCATTATCGCTGTGAGAACCGTAGATAAATTTGGTAGAAAACCATTAATGATCATTGGAGCTTTAGGTATGTGTATAGCAATGCTTTCATTAGGTTTTGTGTTTTTCTCTGGAGCTACAGGTTATTTGGCATTAGCATGTATGATACTATATGTGGCGAGTTTCGCGATGAGTTGGGGACCAGTTACTTGGGTGTTGTTATCGGAAATATTTCCTAACAAAATTCGAGGACGTGCCATGGCTATAGCTGTTGCTGCACAATGGGTGTCTAATTATTTGGTGTCATTAACCTTCCCAATGATGGATGATAATTCATATCTAACGGAACAATTCAATCATGGTTTTGCATATTGGGTTTACGGCATTATGTCATTATTAGCTATGTGGTTTGTTTGGAAATATGTTCCTGAAACCAAAGGGAAAACTTTAGAAGAAATGGAAGGCCTTTGGGAGAAGTAGGTAATGTAATATTATTAATTACAAACTATTATTAGGCTCTAAATCAGAATGAAAATTTTAATAATTACAATCACTATTTTATTGGTTTTGAATGTTTTACTCGTGTTTTTTAGCGTCAATAAAGACTCTTGACAGATTAATAATTAAGTGTTAAAATAATAATTGAAACAATGAACAATAAAATAGATCAGCAAGCAGCAGATAATATACGAGCATTAGCTGTTGCCATGGTAGAAAAGGCAAATTCGGGTCACCCAGGTGGGCCTATGGGAGGTGCAGACTTTATGCATATTCTGTACTCAGAGTTTTTTAATTATGACCCATCAGATATGACATGGGCATTTAGAGATCGTTTCTTTATGGATGCGGGTCATTTATCTACCTTATTGTATGGGCAATATTACCTATTAGGGAACTATGCCAAAGAAGATGTTGCCAATTTCAGACAATGGGGTTCGATTACTCCAGGTCATCCAGAAGTGGATGTGAAAAGAGGCATTGAAAATACATCAGGTCCACTAGGACAAGGTCATACAATGGGTGTTGGAGCGGCGATAGCAGCTAAGTTTTTACAAGCAAGGTTTGGAGATTGGATGAACCATAAAGTTTATGGTTTTATTTCAGATGGTGGAGTTCAAGAGGAAATCTCACAAGGAGCAGGAAGGATTGCAGGGCATTTAGGGTTGAGTAACTTTATTATGTTTTATGATTCCAATGATATCCAATTATCTACTTCTACAGATGAAGTAACAAGTGAAGATACCGCCATGAAGTATAAAGCATGGGGGTGGAACGTCGTTACCATTGATGCTCATAACCATGATGACATTAGAAAAGCATTAACTGATGCTAATGACGAAACTGAAAAACCAACGCTAATAATTGGTAAAACTATTATGGGCAAAGGTTGTGTTGCTGCAGATGGCAGTATGTTTGAAGGGTACTGTGAATTACATGGTCAACCCATTGGAGCAACTGGAGCAGATTACGAAAAGACCTTATTGAATTTAGGAGCTGATGTAAATAACCCGTTTGATATTTATGATAATGTCAGTGTTTTTTACAAAGATTTATTAGCAAGAAAAACAGTCCAAGCAGCTGAAAAAAAATCAGAAATTAACACGTGGAGAAAAGCTAATGAAGCATTAGCAGAGAAATTAGACTTTTTCTTATCAGGAGAACTACCAGAATTAGATTTTGAATCTATTGAACATAAAGCAGGCTTAGCGTCAAGAGCGGCCTCATCAGGAGTTTTAGCATATTTAGCTGACCATGTAGAAAACATGATTGTGTCTTCTGCAGATTTATCTAATAGCGATAAAACCGATGGTTTTTTAAAGAAATCATCAGCCTTACAAAAAGGAGATTTTAGTGGTTCATTTTTGCAAGCAGGTGTTGCAGAGTTAACTATGGCATGTATAGCAAATGGTATAGCTTTACATGGTGGTGTTATACCTGTAGTTGCGACATTCTTTGTGTTTTCAGATTATATGAAGCCTGCCATTCGTTTAAGTGGTATTCAAGAATTAGGAGTAAAATATGTTTGGACACACGATGCTTTTAGAGTAGGAGAGGATGGCCCAACACATCAGCCTGTTGAGCAGGAAGCACAACTTAGATTATTAGAAAAGCTTAAAAACCACAGCGGAAAACCTAGTTTCTTGGCATTACGTCCAGCAGATTCGGCCGAAACAAGTGTTGCTTGGAAAATGGCTTTAGAAAATAAAGACACGCCTACCGGGTTAATTTTATCTAGACAAGGTATTACAGACTTACCAGCAATAGGTTCTTCAAGATATGCTGAAGCATTGGCATCTGAAAAAGGTGGTTATTTGGTTAAGGAAGTGGATAGTCCTGATGTCGTGTTAATCGCAAATGGTTCAGAAGTAGCTACCTTGGTAGCGGCAGCAGAACTATTAGAATCTAAAAATGGATTGAAAGTAAGTATTGCTTCAATAATTTCTGAAGGATTATTTAGATTACAATCCAAATCTTATCAAGAAAGTGTTATTCCTAAAAACACACCTTTATTTGGTTTAACAGCTGGTTTACCGGTAAACTTAGAAGGTCTTGTTGGAGATAACGGAAAAGTGTTCGGATTAGATCATTTTGGTTATTCTGCACCAGCAAACGTACTTGACGATAAATTTGGTTTTACAGGCGAAAAAGTAAGCCAAAACGTATTAGAATATTTAAATGAAACCGTTTCAATTTAACAATAAATAAATATTAGAAGATGAAATTTTTTATAGATACAGCAAACCTTAATGATATTGCAGAAGCACAGGCTTTGGGCGTTTTAGATGGCGTAACAACAAATCCGTCGCTAATGGCGAAAGAAGGTATAAGCGGTAAGGCAAACATTTTAAAACATTACCAAGACATTTGCAATATTGTAGATGGTGATGTTTCCGCTGAAGTTATTGCAACCGATTTTGATAATATGGTTAAGGAAGGCGAGGAGTTAGCAGCATTGCATTCGCAAATCGTAGTAAAATTACCAATGATTGCAGATGGTGTAAAAGCTTGTAAATATTTTTCAGATAAAGGCATTAAAACCAATGTTACTTTGGTCTTTTCACCAGGACAAGCCTTATTGGCAGCCAAAGCAGGAGCTACTTATATGTCTCCGTTTTTAGGACGTTTGGATGATATTTCTACAGATGGATTACATCTTATAGCAGAGATTAGACAGATTTATGACAACTATGGTTTTGAAACACAAATACTATCTGCCTCTGTACGTAATACAATGCATGTTATTAACTGTGCAAAGATTGGAAGTGATGTCATGACAGGGCCATTGTCTTCAATTACAGGATTATTAAAGCATCCTTTAACAGATAGCGGTTTAGCTAAGTTTTTAGAAGATTATAAGAAAGGGAATTAGTGGTTAGGGTTGATTTAAATTCAAATTATTTTAGAGGGTACTTTTACTATGTTTCTATTATTGAGTGAACATTATTTAATGGTTTTATTAAAGTATTAATCTTAATAATACTTATATAATACCAATTATAACTTAAAAGAAGCTTAATAAAACGTCCTTTTTTCCTTTCTTTTTCATTAAAAAAAGAAACCGTAACTAAGGCTATGATTTATTTTTTATAAATCAAATAAAGAAAAAAATAATCATTTTATTTTAATCTCATTTTAAATCATAATTGGTATAATTTGTGTCTTTATAATATCAAAAACAAGCAAATTTTGGTTTTAAATAGTTCTTTTAACTTTAGTGAGCAATTCGGTGAACCTAATACAGTTAACAGCTTTAAATTTACTGAATTTCAAAGGAATGCGGTATTTTAATTAATCCTGACACCCCGACTAACCTAGAAAATGGAAATATCAAAACACTGTTAATCGTATGATTTACAGTGTTTTTTTTGTTTTATATGAAATCATTTGATATCATATAAAAAATGTCATTCTCACACAACTTTTGTGAACGATCTATAAAACCAACGGATTGTGAGAATACAATCCGTTTTTTATAGCATTAACTTTCTTGCTTTTGCAAAAAAAACATATAAAAATGTTCACGATTTTCTTAAGAAATTGAACCATTTTAAACCTGAAATTTTTACTGGTGGTATTGATATTAACTTTGGGTCTAAACTCTCAAAGTTGGACCAACAAGCATCTTTAAAAAAGCATTGATATGTTTTTACTTATATAGAAACCCGATAAAACGTGAAATCTTGTAAGGCATCAAAATATAAAAGGGCGCACAAATAGATACAAGGATAAAGTAACTCGTTTAAAACTTCTAAATATAATGAAGCAAAATCTATTAATATTATAAGATTAGGGTTTCAATCGGTTATGGTGTATTATCTCTGGCAGCACCTCGTAAAGCTACAATAATTAAGTTTTTATATAGATAACAATCCTGTCCAAAATTTATTTAGGACAGGATTAATTATGAATTTATTGACTTCTCTAAAAGTGCCATGTTATAATTGGATTCCAATATAACTTTACCATTTGTAACACGAACACTTTTGTTTGAATAGACATCTAGAAGTATTTCGCCATCTTTAAATATTCTAGAAACATCTAAAATTTTTTCCCCAATAGGTAAGTCTAACCCAATAACCACTATGTCCCTGAAATCATCTTTTGAAAAGCTTCTATAAAACACGTAAGGTTTTTGGCTTATCATTTGATGAATTCCAGCGCCAACTGCTGGATGATTTGCTCTAAATTGACCTAGTTTTTGCCAGTGTTCTAAAATAGCCTTTGTGTTAGGCGTGTTTTGAATAGCGTTCCAGTTCATGAAAGAGCGCAATGTGGCATCACCTTGAGTGTCTTCTATTATCAACGAGCGTGCAGATTCATCACCATAGTATACTTGAGATGTGCCTGGGCATAGTAATAGTTTAGTAGCCGTTTCAAAAGGTTTTTCTCTAGTGGCATCAAAAGGTTGTCCATCATCATGAGAACTTAAATAGTTTAAAACACCATAGCCTTTTAAATCCCCGTTTAGAATATTCGAGTACTTTGTAAACAAATCTTCCATAGTCATTTGATTGGCATTCCATTTGAGCTCAAAATTTATTAAACTTTGAAAAGCATTATCAAAATAATTTACTTTTTTATCTCCAAAATCGAATGCTTTGGTAGCAGAAATTCCGTAGTTGTAGACCTCACCCACTAAATAGAAGTTGTTGTCATCTAAAACCCTTTCAGGATTGTTTTTTTTGAATTGAGTAAAAGCGTAATCGCATGCTGCCTTAAACTCTTGCCAAACATCTTCTTCGACATGTTTAACGGTATCAACACGATAGCCATCAATTCCAAATTCTGTAATATAATCGGTTAGCCATTTCATGATGTAAAAACGAGGTGCTCTTGGATGTCCTGTTCTATTGAAAAATGTATTTAATTCTGCGATTTCTTGTTCGTATCTGTCTTCTGTTTTCCATTTCTCAACTAGTTGCGGTGGTAATTCAACTGCGTTATTACTTTCAGTTTTAATATCTGGAAGATTTTTAACCAAGGTACAGGTTATCGTGTTATCATAAGATTGATAATCGCATTGAGGTTCCGTACGTACCCATTCATTTGGCCATACAGAATCCTTACCGGTTACTGGTCCTGTATGATTGATTACGGCATCCAGTAAAATACGAATGCCATATTTGTGAGCAGTTTTAACCAATTCATGTAAATCCTTTTTAGTCCCAAAGTTTGGGTCTATAGCGGTCCAGTCACTTGCCCAATAGCCATGAAAACCATAGCTTAAACCATTGCCTTCATTTGTGCCTCCGTGAATTTGCTCAACTATAGGCGTCATCCAAATGGCGTTGATTCCTAAATTAGTGAAGTAGCCTTCGTTTATTTTTTGTGTAATACCTTTGATGTCTCCACCTTCAAACCCCCGAAATTTTCCTGTTTCTAAATTTCTATCAAAATTAACATCATTTGAAGTATCACCATTATTAAATCTATCGGTTAGCAAGAAATACACATTTGCGCCCTCCCAAACAAAGGGTGTTTGTGATTTTTCTTGAGGACTGTCCTTTTTGTTTTCGCAATTAAATAAAACTAAAAACGATATTAAAACTAATATATACTTCATGTTTCTATTGAATTTTTAAGATGAAAGATTCCAATTTATCTAGCTTTATTTTTACAGTTCCAATACCTTTTTCAACTTTTAAAGTTGAATTGAATTGATTATATAATTGGTCTTTAGTTTCATAAGTCTCGTCATCCAATTTCCAATTTTCGATAACATGCTCAGGAATTTTCAATTCAAATTCATAATTATTTGTATCATCAAAATTTGAAACAATAATAAGTTGTTCATCATCACTCCATCTTACATAGGATAATATTTTGTCATCATAATCAATAGTGTTTTTTTGATTGAATAGATGAATATCTTGATAGTTTCCAGCTAAAGCAGAACTGTTAATGGTAAAGTTTAGTAGCCTTTTATAAAAATCTCTTAAATCCTTTTCTTCATTCGTCAATTGTCCTCCATCAAATAGCTTATTATTCACCCACCTTTGATGGGCAGGAACACCGACATAATCAAAAATAGAGGTTCTGGAAGGGGAACCAAATCCAGCGTTTTCAGAACCGTCTTCGCCGACTTCTTGTCCAAAATAAATCATGGTTGGTGCTGTTGTTGAAGTTGTTGAAACTACCATTGCAGGTTTACCTTTTTCAGCATGTCCAGCAAAATCTGGACTAGATAAACGTTGCTCGTCATGGTTTTCAAGAAAATGTAACATGTGGTGTTCAATGTCTTTTAATTGGTCAAGAATTGGTGGTATATTATCCGTTTTGCCTTTCCCTTGTATGATGTTTTTAATGGTGTCATACAACTGCACTTTATCATATAGATAATCCATTTTTCCTTTATTAATATAATCTCTATACAAAGTTGGATTATATACTTCAGCCATTAAAAAAGCATTTGGATTTTTTGTTTTAATATGTGAATTCATATAACTCCAAAATTCAACAGGTACCATTTCGGCCATATCGTAGCGGAAACCATCTACACCTAACTCAAGCCAATACAAACCAATATCCTTAAATTGCTCCCATGAATTTGGTACGGTTTTATCTTTCCAATAATTAAAATGAACTTGATGATTTTCATATTCAAACCCTTTGGGCATGTCATCAAAATCCTTTTTTCCTTCGGGTGAAATACCATAATTTATTTTTACGGTTTCATACCAATCACTGAAATTTGGTTGACTTAAACGTGAACCGTTTCCAGTCCACTTTGCTGGATTTTCTTTGAATTTGCTATCTTCCAATAGATGCTTTTTCAATCCTAACGGAGAATAACCATTTTCCCAAACAGGTACTTTAAAGGTTTCATTCGGATTGTAATAAAAGTTATTATTCACATGGTAAGTAACCGATGTATTATCGTCTTCACCAAAATGTTTTATGCCTTCTGGCTTTGAAATACTGTTATAATTTCGCGCCACGTGGTTAGGGACTATATCAATAATAACTTTCAACCCAACGTTGTGTGTGCGTTTTATGAGTGCTTGAAATTCCTCCAATCTATTTTCAACATTTATCGCCAAATCAGGGTTTACATTATAATAGTCCTTAACAGCATAAGGTGAACCTGCGCGCCCTTTTACCACGTCTGGGTCATCATTTGAAATCCCAAACTTGGTGTAATCTCTTATAACGCCGTGATGAGGCACTCCGGTGTACCAAATATGTGTGACTCCTAAATCTTTAATTTCTTTTAATGCTTTCTCTGTAAAATCATTGAATTTACCAACACCATTTTCTTCTATCGTTCCCCAAGGTTTATTGGTTGTATTTGTGTTTCCAAACAAACGGGTAAACACCTGATAAACAACCTCTTTGTTTTTTTTAACCTTAGTGGCTTTTTTTGCCGCTTTTGTATCCTGTTTACAACTTAATCCTAGGATTATTAATCCTAACAACATTAATCCTATAAATGTGTATTGTAATAATTTCATTTTTTATCATTATTTATTTTAAATTACCATTTAATAGCTTCCTCGAATTCAGATTTCCTAAATGACTCGCTATGTGTTACATTTTAACGATCTTGTTATGAATATGATTTTCTGAAAAATACGTGTAAATTTTCTTTTGCTGTTACCGTGTTGTTTTCGCTTATCCACACATGGTATACAAATAAAAAAAATCACGACTATGAAAAATCAATTTTAGATTTTTTATTATAAGATTGAAATCATAACTATGTCTGAAGCTGATTTATTTCAATTTTGTAGTTAAAATCACGTTTCCTTTTTCTTTTAGAGTCATATTGTCTCCCCAGAAAAATTGATGACCACTAATGATGTTTTTAACAGCCCTTCCTTTTAGTCCAATTTCCGAAAATCTACCTAATTCAAGTAGCATACTACTTTGATTTTTGTTTATAACATGAATAACGGTTTCATCTTCAAGAACTCTGAAAAGCACGTAAATACCGTTTTGTGGTGCAAAATGAATTGTTTTGCCCTCATGAATGGCTTTACTGTTTTTTCTGTAATTCAGTATTTTTTTAAGATATAGTTGCATATCTTTTTGAGCTTCGGTTAACCCTTCGCCTGTAAATGCATTGATTTTATCACCATCCCAACCTCCAGGAAAATCCGAACGGATAAAACCGTGGTCGCCAGGTTTATCAAAATCATTCATCAAAATCTCTGTTCCGTAGTAAATTTGAGGAATACGTGGCAATGCCAATAGGTAGCTCAATGCCATTTTAGTGTTTACTATATCTCCATTTAATTGCGTGAAAATGCGACTCATATCATGATTATCTGGAAAAACCATAATGTCTTTTGGAGTTGGATAATGAAAATCGTTTGCTAAACCTTCATATATTTTTACTAAGCCTTCATCCCATGTTTCATCTTCATTAAACGCTTGTACAATTTTTTCTTGCATTGCAAAATCCATAGGAGACTTTAAATTTGAATGGTATCCATCTCTGTTATTTGCTCCTCTTTGCCAATAGCCTATGAGCAATGGATTGGAAGTCCATTCCTCGCCAACAATACTGAAATTAGGATATTCATGCATAATGTCGCCAGCCCAACGACTCATAAAATCTTTGTCTGGATAAGGATATGTGTCTTGACGGATGCCACCTAACTCAGCCGTTTCTATCCACCATATACTATTCTGAACGGTATAATTTGCCATAAAAGGATTTTTTTGGTTTAAATCTGGCATTGCCGAAACAAACCAACCTTGGCTCATAGCATTTTTATCAATTTCAGAAGCATAAATATCTTGATTGGTGGTTCGTCTATGGCTTGTAATAATGGTTTTTTTGTAATTATTGTCAACCGTCCCTTCATAACTACTTTGATGGTTTACCCAATCTTTAAATGGTAAATCTCTCATCCACCAATGTTCTACCCCACAGTGATTCGCCACTTGATCCATGACAAGCTTCATGCCTTTTTCAGCTGATTTAGATGCTAATTCCTTGTATGCTTCTAAAGTTCCAAAACGCGGGTCTATTTCATAAAAATCTGTCATGGCATATCCATGATAGGAGCCTTGTGGCATATCATTGGTTAATAATGGGCAAGGCCAAATAGCAGTAAAACCTAAATCTGAAATGTAATCTAAATGGTTCGTTATGCCTTTAATATCGCCACCATGCCGCGCATAATCATCGCTTCTGTCAATCGTCTTTTCTAATAAATTTTCATTAATATCATTTGAAGTATTTCCATTCGCAAAACGATCGGGCGTAATTAAATAAATAACATCACTACTGTTAAAGCCTATATAGTCTTCTGATGGTTTTTTTCTAGACTTAAACTCGTAAGTATGCATTAAATCCGCTTTATTATCTTGTTTAAAAGTAATATTGAATTTGCCCGCTTTTGTATCTGGAGCAATATGCAAATCGATAAACAAATAATTTGGGCTATCCGCTTTATGAACTTCTTTTAAAGTAACCCCCTGGTATGAAACCTCGGGAGTAGCTTCAGAAATATTTGGATGTTTTACCAAAATCTGCAACTCGGTATTTTTTAAGCCCACCCACCAATTTGGCGGTTCAACACGATTAATGTCGTTATGTTCTTCCATTAAGTTATTATTTTTAGGCGCTACAGATTGTGCTTCCTTTTTATCATTACAAGACATCGTTAAAGACAATAAGCTAAAAATAAATATACTACTTAACTTTTTCATTTTAGTTTATTTTAATTGATTAATAATTCTTTTTTGTTTTAAACGAAACCTTATGGATATAATCTTTTTTATTTAACCTCTTTAATACTGACAGCATAACCACCTCCAGGAACAGATAATTGAGAAAATTTTGATTTGCTCGTTACTTTCTTTGTTTTAATGCTATAAGCTTGTGGATTGGTTTTATAATGTGCGTGCTTAGCATCTGCGTAAATAGTGGCTATATACTTTTTTCCTTTGTCAAGGAAATCAAATTTGATGTTTGAGGTTCTAGGTTCATTTCCATTTATGTTACCAATAAACCAGTTATTACTTCCTTTTTCTTTACGAGCTACTGTGATGTAATATCCAGGTTCTGCTTCCAAATAAAGACTTTCGTCCCAATCAATCGCCACATCTTTTATAAATTGAAAGGCATCCATAAATTGCTCATAATGTTGTGGTAAATCTGCTGCCATTTGCAGTGGACTATACATGGTAACATACAGCGCTAATTGATTTGCAATAGTGCTATTTACATGAGAATTATTATTTGGACTGAATTTGCTGATTTGCATTTCAAAAATCCCAGGGGTATAATCCATTGGGCCACCAATTAATCTTGTAAATGGCAACACAGTAACATGATTTGGCTTAGAACCACCAAAAGCCTGATACTCTGTGCCTCTTGCTGATTCATTACCAATTAAATTGGGGTAGGTTCTGCAAATCCCAGTTGGTCTTACAGCCTCATGGGCGTTTACCATAATTTTATAATCTGCTGCTTTTTCAATAGCATATTGATAATGATTTACTATCCATTGATTATAATGATTTTCACCACGAGGTAAAATGCCACCAACATAACCGCTTTTAACAGAATTATAGCCATTATCTTTCATAAATTGATAGGCGGTATCCATATGGCGTTCATAATTACGAACAGAACCTGATGTTTCATGATGCATCATCATTTCAACACCTTTGGATTTAGCGTAAGCATGAATGGCTTCAACATCAAAATCTGGATATGGTGTTACAAAATCGAACACATAATCTTTAGAATGTCCAAACCAATCTTCCCAACCTTGATTCCAGCCTTCAACCAAAACTGCATCAAATCCGTGTTCTGAAGCAAAATCTATATGCCGTTTTACATTGGCATTATTTGCTGCATGCGTACCGTTTGGTTTTAATTTAGAATAATCCGTAATACCCAATTGCACCGCAGCTAACTCATCGGTATAATCCCAAGAGCTTTTTCCTGTTATCATTTCCCACCAAACACCTATATACTTTACAGGTTTTATCCATGAGGTGTCTTCAATTTTACATGGGTCATTTAAGTTTAATGTTATTTTGGACCCCAAAATATCCCGAGCATCATCACTTACCATAATGGTTCTCCAAGGTGTATTACAAGGTGCTTGCATATAACCTTTATCGCCGTTAGCATCTGGGGTTAGCCACGATTCAAAAACCATATTTTTATCATCTAGATTAAGATGCATACACGAATAATTAATTAAGGCTGCTTCATGTAAATTAATATATAAACCAGCATCCGTTTTCATCATTAATGAGGTTTGCACGCCTGTTGGAGAATATGATTTTTGCGATAAATTTGCGGTTACGGCGGCTTCTGAATAGCCTCTTATTTCTGATAATTTAGATTCGGTATAATCATATTCTTGGGTATCGTAATCTCCTGGAATCCAAAATGCGGTATGGTCTCCAGTCATAGCAAATTGTGATTTCTCTTCTTTAATTATGAAATAGACCAGATTTTCTTGTGAAGGAAATTCATAACGAAAACCTAAACCTTCATTGAATAACCTAAAACGGATATTGACAATTCTATTAGTTTCATTTTGTTTTAGGCTAACTGCTAATTCATTATAATGATTTCGAATTTCTTTTTCCTCGCCCCAAACAGGTGTCCAAGTATTGTCAAAGGTTGAGTTCTCAGTATTTTGAATTTCAAAATCATTCAGTAACGATTTTTTATCATCCTTTAATTCTAAACCTAAATGACTTGGCTTTATAACGGCTTTGTTTTTATAGGATAATTCATAATTTGGTGTGCCATCATTGTCTAGAGAAAAACTCATAGTTAATTCACCATTAGGTGATTTCAATTCTTGTGAATTAACAAGATTGAAAAATGATAATAACACTGTAAAACATAATAAATATAGAAATTTCATGGTTTTAATTTTAGTATTATAATGGTTTGAAAATCTTAATTAGCTTACAGCATGTAGCCCTTTGCTTTTTAGTAATAATGGTTTATCGTTCACAAGAATTTCAAGATTATCACCACAAAGTATTTCGAAATCCGTTTGCTTTTGAGAGATGTCAACTTTTAAAATATGGTTTCTAAAATTCACTTTAAATGAATAACCTTCCCATTGTTTTGGGATTTTTGGTGTGAATGATAGGGTGTCATCTTTAATTCTCATGCCACCAAAACCTTCAACAATACTCATCCATGTTCCTGCCATAGATGTGATGTGCAGGCCTTCATGGACTTCGTTATTGTAATCATCTAAATCTAATCTTGAGGTGCGTAAATAGAAGGTATACGCTTGTTCCATTCTATCTAATTTGGCAGCTTGAATGCTATGAACACAAGGTGATAATGAGCTTTCGTGCACTGTAAATGGTTCATAAAAATCAAAATGACGCTCTAATGCTTCATCAGAAAACTGGTCTTCAAAAAAGTAGAATCCTTGTAGAACATCGGCTTGTTTGATATATGGTGAGCGCAGGATTCTATCCCAACTCCATTTTTGATTTATAGGTCTTTCTGATTTGGGTAAATCTTCAACTGAAATTAATTCTTTATCTAAAAAACCATCTTGCTGTAAATACACTTGATGTTTTTCTGAATACGGGAAATACATATTATCTGCAATGGCTTTCCAAAGTGCTAATTCTTTTTTAGACAATGTCACTTTTTTTGCTATTCTTGAAAAGTCTGAAGCATATTCTGTTTCAATTTTTTCAATTTGCTCTAGTGTATAATCAATACACCATTTTGCCAAATAGTTAGTGTACCAGTTGTTATTTACGTTATTTTCATATTCATTAGGCCCAGTTACACCAAGGATTACGTATTGGTTTTTATCCGATGAAAATGTGGCGCGTTGTTGCCAAAAACGTGAGATTCCAATTAAAACTTCTAGTCCTTTCTCTGGGATATAGCTATAATCTCCTGTATAGCGGTAATAATTATATATTGCGAAGGCTATAGCACCATTTCTATGGATTTCTTCAAAGGTAATCTCCCATTCATTATGGCATTCTTCCCCATTCATAGTGACCATTGGGTATAAAGCTGCTCCATTTTTAAAGCCTAATTTTTCAGCATTTTCAATAGCTTTTTCTAAATGATTATAACGGTATTCTAATAATGACCGGGCTACATTTTGGTCTTTGGTAGCCATGTAAAAAGGAATGCAATAGGCTTCTGTATCCCAATAGGTGCTGCCTCCATATTTTTCGCCAGTAAATCCTTTAGGCCCTATGTTTAGGCTGGAATCTTTACCTAAATAGGTTTGGTTTAATTGGAAAATATTAAACCGAATACCTTGTTGAGCTTTTATATCGCCTTTAATAGTGATATCGGCCATGTCCCAAATTTTAGACCACGCTTGTTTTTGGTCTTCAAGCAATTGATTGAAACCTTTTTTTGTTGCCGTTTTTAAAACCTGCTTTGCAACTTTGACTAATTTAGATTTATCATGATTTCTGTCTACGGTATAACCTCCAAACTTTTGAATACTATATGTATCACCTTTTTTTACAGGGTATGCATAACTAAATGACACATGATTTGAATCGGCTATTATATTATGATTAACCAAAATTGGTTTATCTGAAATGAAAACTTTTGATTCCATGAATGTACACGTATGGAAATCGGTTTTCATCGTTTTAGCTTCGATAAAACCTTGATGATTCAAATGACTTACATCTGTTGTATCCCAAAACTTATCATCCCAATTGGAATCTTCATTTGTAATACCTGAATCTAAATAAGGTTGAAAAATAATTTCAGCATCTTTATTCAGTGGTTTTATTTTATATTGAATCGCTCCAACTTCATCTAAATCTAAGCTTAAAAATCGTTTCACAGATACTTCAACCTGTACATCATTTGGTAAGGTTGCTTTAAATTGTCTAGACAACCAGCCTTCTGCCATGTTGAGTTCTCGTTTAAAACTATCAACAGATTTACAGGTGTACAAATCCAATGGCTCGCCATTAACTATTACGTTAATTCCAATCCAATTTGGTGCATTTAATACTTTTGCAAAATATTCAGGATAGCCATTTTTCCACCAGCCAACTCTGGTTTTGTCAGGATAATATACTCCTGCAATGTAGCTTCCTTGAAATGTGTTGCCGGAATACTGTTCTTCAAAATTGGCACGTTGCCCCATGGCGCCATTACCTAAGCTAAATAAGCTTTCAGAAGATTTTACATGTTCTGCATCAAAACCTTCTTCTATGATGGACCAATTATTTGGTTTAATATAATCTTGATTCATTATTTCAGTTTTCTTTGTCATTCCCTTGAAGAAGGGAATCTATTTATTTCCTTTTGTCATTTCCTTGAATCCCAATAGCTATCGGGACGGGAGGGAGTCTGTTTTAATTTTGTTTACATGATGAGATTCCTGTCTTCGAAGGAATGATAAATTCATTTAATTAATTAATTCCTTGATAAAACTTGAATTAACTTCAGTTAAATCATTAAAGTTATAATCGGCTTTATGAAGTGTTTGTTTATCTCCAATGCCGATAGATATCATATTTGCCGTATTAGCAGCTTTTACGCCTGCAATAGCATCTTCAAAAACAATACATTGTTCAGGTTTTAGATTTAGCTTTTTAGCGCCAATTAAAAACACTTCTGGGTCTGGTTTTGCTTTAGAGACACTGTTTCCATCAACAATTCCTGAAAACCTTTCAAATAAATTAACTTGCTTTAAAATTAATGGTGCATTCTTACTTGCAGAACCCAATACGTAATGAATTCCCAAACTATCTAAAGTATCTAGCAGCTCTTTTGCTCCTGGGAGAATTTCTTCAGGTCCCATTTTGGTGATGTACTTGAGGTATTCTTCGTTTTTACTCACTAGAAACTCTTGTTTTTTTTCTTCGGAAAGCTCAACCTTTCCGATATCTAAAAGAATTTCTAAGGACCTAACACGACTAACGCCTTTTAAAAGCTCGTTATGCGCTTCGGTAAACTCAAATCCTAAATGATTCGCTAGGTTTTTCCATGCTAAAAAATGATATTTTGCAGTGTCGACGATAACGCCGTCTAAATCGAATATGACTCCTATTTTGTTCATGTTATTTATGATTGAATTACATCGTCAACATCTTTAACTTTATACACTAAAGATGCTGCAATTAAAAAACTAACACCACTCATCATTAGAGCAAATATGGCATGATTGCCGTAAGCATACTTTACAAGTGGGCCACCAATTAAGGCATTAATTATTTGAGGAATTACTATGAAGAAATTAAATATCCCCATATAAACTCCCATTTTCTTTGGTGAAATAGATCCTGCTAAAATAGCATAAGGCATTGCTAAAATACTTGCCCAGGCAATTCCCACACCTATCATAGAAACAATAAGCCAGTTTTTATCTGGCATGATGTAGATAGATAATAGACCTAGGCCACCAATAATAAGGGATATGGAATGTGTTTTTTTGCGCCCAATATTTTTAGCTATATAAGGTAATGCAAAGGCATAAAACGCAGAAACTAGGTTGTAAACACCAAAAAGAATTCCTATCCAATCTCCTGCATCTTGATAGGCGGAACTACTGCTGTCGGTATGTGGTAAACCGTAAATGTGTTGCGCAATTGCAGGTGTTGCAAATACCCACATGCCAAAAAGACCAAACCATGAAAAGAATTGTACCCAGCTTAACTGACGCATGGTTGTTGGCATTTTTTTGAAGTCCTCAAAAATATCCATCAAGCTAGATTTTTCTTCTTCACCATCTATAATTATAGTGTCAGAATGTGCTTGTTCATCTTCAAAACCCTCTAATTCCTCAGGGGAGTATTCCTTAGTTGTTAAAACGGTTACCAAAATTGAAATAATTAAAATGATGGCACCAATAATGAAAGATAGAATCAAATTAAATGGTACAGTGCCTTCGGTAGTTTCGTTAGATACCCCAAACCAATTAGTCAATGCATAAGGTAGCCATGACCCAATAACTGCCCCAAAACCAATTAAAGCGGTTTGTACACTAAATCCTAAAGTACGTTGGTCTGTTCTTAAATTATCACCAACTAACGCGCGGAAGGGCTCCATAGCAATATTGAAAGAGGCATCCATAATCATAAGCATGCCTGCTCCAACCCAAAGTGCTGGTAAAAAAGCTATAAAAATATCT
Source organism: Algibacter agarivorans (assembly GCF_039543245.1). Taxonomy (NCBI): domain Bacteria; kingdom Pseudomonadati; phylum Bacteroidota; class Flavobacteriia; order Flavobacteriales; family Flavobacteriaceae; genus Algibacter; species Algibacter agarivorans. The sequence continues at coordinate 128,701 of NZ_BAABJJ010000001.1, read as the reverse complement.
GCTTGTGGCATGAGGACTAAACCTATGGATGCTAGAATGGCACCAACTAAAAAGTAAGGTTTTCGTCTGCCAAATCGTCCCCAAGTTTTATCACTATAATGCCCAATGATGGGTTGAACAATTAAGCCCATTAAAGGCGCAATTATCCAAAACCATGATAGTTCGTGAACATCGGCTCCGAAAATTTGAAGTATCCTACTTGCGTTGGCATTTTGAAGGGCGAACCCCATTTGTATCCCCAGAAATCCGAAACTCATGTTCCAAATTTGCCAGAAGCTTAATCTGCGCTTTTCCATTAAATAGTATGTTTAAATGAATACTATTTGATAAGCGGTTTTATATCAATTAAAATATAAAAAATCAATAATTCTAATCGATACTACTTATCAAAACTTATTATGAGAAGTGAAAATATAAGTTTTGATTTCGAATCAAAGATATAAAAGAATTTTGTTTTTCCTAATAAAAATATTTTGCCAATAATTTTACACGAAACTATTTAGTGGATTCTCTTTCAATAATTTCGGTCTCAATGACCATCTTTATAAAGTCACGTTTTTTCTCGTTGTTTGTGAAGTATTGTTCGGTTTCAGCGTCTTCAGCTTCTAATCTATCAATCAATAAATTTGCAGATTGTTCCCCTATTTTTTGACCATGTTGGCTCACTGTTGTTAAACTAGGAGTGGCATGTTTTGAAAGTACACCATCTGTAAACCCTATAAATTGCATGTCATCAGGAATTTTAAATCCGAGTTTTCTAGCAACTTTCATAGCAGATACCGCATAGAGCTCATTTACGGCAAATACGCCATCAATATTTGGATTTGATTTAAAAAAATGGGCTATTTCGGTTTCTAAAACCTCAAGATTATTTTCAACATCTAAACTATCGTCAATCTTTAATATCAAGTTGGAATCTGCAACAATACCACTGTTTTGTAGGGCTTCTAAATATCCTTGAGTTCTTAGTCTGCCTACACTAACATAGTCCATGGTGGTTATTAAGGCTATATTTTTGCACTCGTTTTCGACTAATTTCTTAACCGCTTTAACTGCGCCGTTAAAGTCATCAACAATTACTTTATCACAATCCACTTCATTTACTACCCTATCAAACATGACTATGGGCATCCCTTGGTTAATAGTGGCGTTAAAGTGATGGTAATCTTGCTTGAGTAATGTTTCTTTAGAAATGGATAGAATAAACCCGTCAATGCTACCATTGGCAAGCATTTCCATGTTAATGATTTCTTTGGTAAACGACTCATTAGACAGTCCAACGATGACATTATATCCCCGACGATTTGCAACGCGTTCAATGCCTCGAATTACCGTTGAAAAAAAATGATGAACGATTTCAGGGATTAAAATCCCGATAGTTTTAGTTTTTCTATTCTTTAAACTAAGAGCAATATTGTTGGGCTTGTAGTGGTAAAGTTTGGCAAAGGCCTGTATTTTTTGCGTGGTGTCTTCACTGATTTCTTTGCTATTGCTTAATGCTTTGGAAACCGTTGAGATAGAGACATCCAGTTCTTTTGCAATTTGCTTTAATGTTATCTTTCTTTTCATCTTTTTTTTAATCTTAAGGTTCTTTATGGGGCAGATGTAATTAGTTATTAAACATCTTCAATAATTTTAATAATTTTTACAAGTCATTTTCATAATCTATAAATGCCCTCTAAAGTAACAATTATTATATTGTTTTAGTAAAGATATCCGATTATTTAAAGTAGGGTTTAAAATGAGTATTTCTCATTATTACAGGTAAAAACTTAAAAGTTGTCAACACGAAAACGTTTTCGTTAAATATTTCGTAATATAAAATTGCTTCTTAACAATTTCTTTACATAGTTTTGATGCGAGAAGTGAAAATATAATTAAACTTAAATGACACATTAATTAAACTAATTTGTATGAAGACAATTATTAATAGTTTACTGTTTTTTCTGTTTTTTGCACCGACATTCATGTTTGGGCAAACAACTGTAAAAGGAACGGTAACAGAGCAATCCACATCCATACCACTTCCTGGAGTAAATGTCGTTATAAAGGGCACTGCAACAGGAACTGCAACGGATTTTGATGGGAATTATCAAATTGACGTGAAAAAGGGAGATGTCATTGTATTCTCTTACGTTGGATATCAACTTAAAGAAATAACTTATAATGGTCAGGCTACATTAAATGTGCAGATGGATGAAGACGCTGCCCAACTGGATGAAATCGTGATTATTGGTTACGGTGTTCAGAAGAAAAGTAAAATTCTTGGAAGTGCTGTGCGTGTAAATGGTGAAGACTTAAAGGATAATCCTGTATCTTCTATTGATGCGGCGTTGCAAGGAAAAGCAGCTGGGGTTCAGGTAATCCAGGGTTCTGGGTTAGCAGGTTCTTCAAATGTGGTTAGAGTTAGAGGTATTTCCTCAATCTCGGCTGGTGGTGATCCTTTATATGTTATTGATGGTATCCCTATTACACAGGATTATTTTTTACAAGGCGATTCTAACGGACAAAACAATAACCCATTAGCGTCATTAAACCAAAATGACATTGAGAGTATTGAAGTTTTAAAAGATGCTGCCGCTGCCGGAATTTATGGTTCTAGAGGTGCTAATGGTGTTATTTTAATTAAAACCAAAAGAGGTAAAGAAGGTTTGAAATTTTCTTATACAGGAAGCGTTTCAACTTCTGACCCAACGTACAAACCAAAAGTATTGAATAATAAGCAATTGTTACAAGTGTATCAAGAAGCTTGGGAAAATGATGGCAATACAGGTTTAGTGCCTTTGCCTAGGAATATTTCTTGGGAAGATGCCCTAAACACCAATACTGATTGGATAGATTTGGTCACTAAAACCGGGTTTTCTAACAGACATAGTTTTTCTGTAAATTATGGAACTGAAAAACTAAAAACTTATGCAAACTTGTCTTATGATGATACAGAATCCTTTATTAAAAATGATGAATATAAAAGGTTAAGTGGGCGTTTCAATTTAGATTATCAAATACTCAAAAATTTAAAAATTGGTTTAAATACTTCATTAACAAAAGGGGTTTACGATAAGGTAAACATTAACGATACGTGGAGAAATGCACAAAGCTTTACGTTACCCTTTTATTCACCTTATCAAGACAATGGGGACATAGATAACACGTTTGGGAATCCATTAGTGGAATTGGAATATAGAGATAGACGGTCTGAAGAAATGCGGACTATAAATTCTATTGCTGTTGATTTTCAACCTATAGACAATCTTTATTTAAGAGCCACAGGGTCTTTGGATTATATGGATTTTAGAGATTATTACTGGCAATCTATTGAGGTAGACAGAATTGCTGGCAAACCAGAAGAAGAACAAAACACCTATGCTTCTGCAAACCCATTTTTTGTAACTAATTACAATACGAATTTTACGGCTTCATACCTTTGGGATCTTAATGATAAACATGCTTTTAACTTTTTACTAGGTACAGAATACCAACGTAGTGAGCGATTGTTATATAAATTTGGAGATCCACAAGGGCACATAAATAGTCCTGTGCCACTTTATGAATCGGATGCGCCTGATTATTCTAGAGAAAGCACTGGTAAAACAGCTTATTCTTTTGCTTCTTATTTTGGACGTATTAATTATTCATATAATGATGCGCTTGATTTAATGGCGCTTGCAAGACTTGATGGTTCATCTCGTTTTGGGGAAAATAACAGATATGGGTTTTTTCCAACAGTCTCTGCGGCCTATAATTTTTCTCAGCATGGTTTTGTAGCGAATAGTGATGCTATAAGTTTATTGAAAATTAAAACATCCTATGGTATAACGGGTAACTCCGAAATAGGAAATGATTCAAGATTTGGTGCTTATAGTATTCCAAATTCAGGGACTAATTATTTAGGTAATGAATATAAATCTATTATTAGACTGGACAACCCAGATTTAAAATGGGAAACGGCTCAAACGGTAGATTTCGGAATTGAATTAAACTTGTTTAATAACCGTATTGAAACTGAGTTATCTGGATATTACAAAAAATCTAAAGATGTATTATTGGATTTATTTCAAATTCCATCTTCAGGATTTGGAGAAAGTCTATGGATAAATGCTGCTGAAATTGAAAACAAGGGTATTGAATTTAATTTTACCTCTAAAAATGTAGTCAATGATAATTTTTCTTGGACAACGACTTTTAATATAGCACATAACGCCAATAAGTTAATTAGCTTAGGAGGTGTAAGTCCAGATTTATTAGAAGGTGGATTTAATGATACCCGTGTTATAGAAGGACAGCCTATTGGAACCAACTATTTAGTTCGTTTTGCTAGAGTGGATTCTACAGATGGTTTGCCAATTTTCTTGGATAAAGCAGGAAATGAAACCAAAACTTTCGATCTTGCCAATAGGGTTTCAGCAGGTTCTGTTATTCCAGATGCAACAGGCGGATTTGGTAATAAGTTTAAGTATAAAAACTGGGGCTTGGATACCGACTTTGTATTTACCATTGGAGGTAATATTTACGACAGTTATGCAAAAAGAGCTTTAGGAACATTTATTGACGGAAATAATTCATCAAACGTGAGAACGGATATATATGACAGATGGAGAAATCCAGGTGATGTTACTGAACAACCAAGGCTTTTTCATGATCATAACGAAGTAAGTGGACTTTCCAGTGTATGGCAATATAATCATACTGGTTTTTTATATGATGCTTCTTATTTGAGGTTAAGAAATGTATCGCTTAATTATACATTACCAACCGAGTTTTTAAATGGCACTGGCATAAGCTCATTAAAATTAGCTTTAACAGGTTCTAATTTATTTACTTGGACCAAATTCCCTGGTGGTGATCCTGAAATTGCGAGAGATTTCCAATTTCAAAGAGATAGAAACTTATCGCCGAATGTGTCGTACTTAAGTATTCCACAGTCAAGATCATTCACATTTAATATTAATGCAACTTTTTAAAATGGAAACGATGAAAATTAATATAAAATTATTATTAGGATTGTTTTTCTCTATATCCATGTTTGTTTCATGTGATTTAGAAGAACTTCCTGAAAATGTCGATATAGTTGGTCCAACAAACTTGGCCGATTTAGAAGCGCTATTAAACGCAGGTTACAATGAATTGGGTTGGCCCTTAGGCGGAAATGCTCAACTTTATGCTGAAATTAATGGTGATAATATTGATGGGTCTAATGGAATTAATTCTGATGAAACCGAAATTTATAACAGAAGTACATCATTCTTTAATAATACGATTAGAGATAATATGTACCGAGGGTTTTATAGAATTGTACTAGACGCTAATGTGGTGTTAGGGCATATTGAAAATAATCTCGAAGCTTTGGGGTTATCTGCTACAGATTCAAGAGTGCAAGAAATAAAAGGTGAAGCACTGCTTTTACGGGCGATGGCGCATTTTGAAATTTCAAGATTCATGTCGCACTCACCTGGGTATAGCGCAGATAATTCACATTTGGGAATACAGTACATTACTTCGGTCGATAATGCGATTGGACAAAACAGAGGTACTGTGGCTCAGAATTATGAAAACCTTGTTAGTGATTTAAAGGAGGCAGAAAGTTTATTGAACACCACAAACTCCAAAGATCCAAATTATGCCAGTAAGGCGGCAGCACAAGCGTATTTAGCAAAAGTATTTTTTCAAGCCGGATTTGGACCCGATATTGACACAGCGGGATCAAATTATGAACAAGCTTTTAATTATGCGAATAGTACATTAACAAATACATCGGCTGTTTTTGATGTTAATTTATATCAAGGTGGTGATACAGGAACTGAAAGATTTGCTGGAAACTTGGTTGATAATAACAATACTGAGACACCAAATGTTGAAACCATTTTCGGAATCGTATCCGAATCTACAGCAAATAGCAAAGGTGGAACTTTTGGCAGATATAGAACAGATTTAGCGGTTTCTAATAGCACCATCAGAATCATGCAAGATTTATACAACGCCATTCCGTCAACAGACAAAAGAAAAGCATTGCTTGAAGAAACAGATGGCGAATATTTCTTAAATAAATTTAACAAAGGAATTTTACACGTACCGTTGGCACATTATACAGAATTACTTTTAATCAGAGCCGAGGCTGCTGCAGAAACTAGCGGCCTTTCTCAAGCTGAAACTGATGTTAATTTAATTTTAGATAGAGCTGGACTTTCTACAGTTAGTGGTCTTTCAAAAGAACAATTAATTACGCTTATTAGAAATCAAAGACGCGTAGAATTACTTGGAGAAGGAAATAGAATTAACGACTTAAAAAGAATTGGAGTTAGCGAAAGCTCACTTACCATAAGAAACGCCCCTTGGAATTGTAATGGTATTGTATTTCAATTTCCAGCAACTGAAGTGTTTACAGGATTTATTCAAAACCCAACAGGTGGTTGTAACTAAAAAAAAGAAAACGATGAAAAAAATAATTAAATACAGCTTTTTTATAAGTCTAGTGGTGATGTTCTCGCAATGTTCACCCGACAATGAAGGCGAATACGGCGATGCTGTAAACAGAAGCGAGCAAATTATAGGAACTTGGGCTATAGAAAAAGTAAGTCAAATAGATTTAGACGCTGAAAAGAAAAGCTTTCCTGAATTTGCGACCAAAGTAGATATTACGAATGCTATTGCTAGTATGCCGTTTTCAGATTTCACTTTGAAAATTGATAATGGGGCTTTAACAACAAGTATTGGAAATTCTCCAATGGCGTATGTAATATCTGAAGGTACAGGATCTTGGTCTTGGATAACCAATGACGCGATTAACCTAGTTAACAAAGAATTAGGAATTAATGCATCATCTGGCATAGAAACTCAAATTAATGGTGAAAATGTCATTTTTTACATGAGAACATTCTCTGGAATTTCTGGAGATGCACCTAAATTATCTTTGAATTACGAAAGGTTCGATTCCGATAACAGTCCTGTTACCAGATACGAATATATATTAGCTAAACAATAAAAACTGAATTATGAAAAATATATTTTTTAGTATTTTCTTTTTATCCATACTCACTGTTCAAGCTCAGGACCCGGTAGTTACAGGAAGCCCTGCAAGTTACACGGTTATTGATGAAAACATTGAAATCATTTTTAATGTAGCAGGTGCAAAGGATAAGGACGGAAATTCATTAGAAGGCCAAGATTTATATCTCTGGAGTTTTTCTAGTGCTGGCGATGCCAAAACGAATGGTTCATGGACCAATATAAAACCAGCAGCTAGATTAACCAAAGTGAGCGATACGGAATACCGTTTAAAATTCCCTATCACTGATGGCGGCAACACCTATAAAACCTTAGCGGAATTATATGGAGCAGAGGCAGCACCAGGATCTATAACATCTATTGGGTATTTGTTAAGAGATCAAACTCCAACATTTCAAACAGGTGATTTATCAATCCCTTTTTCGCCATTTAAGTTTATTCCAGATGAGGTGAGAACATTTCCATCGGTAGCTACAACTAAAGATGTAGTAACACTTCGCTTTAATAAAGACTTTACGGGTTTAAGTAACCCAGCAATGACAGGTGCGCAAAATATAAGTGTACATATTGAACCAACAGTAGACCCATTATTAGCCATTGAAATGCCAACTACTTTTAGTGGACTATATTATCAAGGGTCTATAATACCGGCGGCTAGTTTTCCCAGTTTGTATAACTCAGGAAATTTAGTGGAGCTGCAGTATTATTTTTATGATACCGATAATCCAACAATAAAATCTGCGATAGGAACCATTCGTTTAAGAGCAGCTAGTAATTAAAATTATATATATTATGAAAAATATACTTTACAAAATATCAATAATTCTATTAGCGCTTTTTGTATCCTGTACAGAAGACGTAGAATTTAGCTCCGATACTGAAGCTTTAAATGGTTTTAGTATTGTTGAAAGTGCCATTTCGAGCTATGTGTTAAATTCCGGGACACCAGAAAACACCATAGAATTGAATTGGAAGAAGGCTATACCGGGAGTTTCAAAAACGCCAACCTATAAGGTTCTTTTCTTTAAGACTGGGGATGAAACTCCAGAGTTTGTGAGTTTTCTATCGAATAATGATGGTGTAGAAAACAAATTAACTTTGACTTTTGAAACCCTTGATGGAGCATTGAGCACTGCAGGTTATGCTGCTGGCGAAACGGCTGAATTACTATGGCAAGTCGTTGCGAGTAATGGTGATGTTGAAGTTACAACAAGTAAAAACACCGTTGAAATCGTTCGATTCTCTGCAAATGGTGTTAAAAACTTCAATTTATTGTTGCCTGACAATAATAATATTATAAAGACAGATATTTATGGAGATCCAGATGGAGAGGTTACTTTTTCTTGGGAAGAAGCTACAACAACTACCGGAAGTGGAACTATTGAATATACCTTGTTATTTGATGAATTAGGAGGGGATTTTTCAGAGCCTTTGAAAGCGTTTGATGTGCCTTCAGGAACTTTTTTTACTATGACGAATACTCAAATAGGTCAAGAATTTGCGGATAATGCTAATGTTATATGGACCGTTAACGCTAAAATTAGTGATGATGTTTCAGAATTGAAAGCAGAAAAAAAATATTTGAACTGGGATGTTTTTGTTATTAATGAATTGTACCTAGTAGGAAGCCATGTTGGTTGGGATAACACGAAAGCAAATGCGTTTACCAGCAATGGAAATGGTGGCTTTGAATTACGAATAGACCTATCTGCCAATGATGAATTTAAGTTTCTGCCTACTTTAGGAACTTATGATGGTGATTGGGGCGAGGATCCAAGTAACCCAGGTAAAATAGTTCAAGATGGCGAGCAAAACCTGAAAGTTACTAATGCAGGTACTTATGTGATTGCTGTCGATTTCCCTACACTTTCAGTAACCGTAAAAGAATTTGCAGCACCAGACAACTTATATATGGTAGGCTCTATTAATGGTTGGAATAATACAACAGCTGTTCCATTTTATAATGATGGTAATGGCGTTTTCTCTCTTACTTATGATTTTGACGCTAATGCTGAGTTTAAGTTCTTACCAACTTTAGGAACTTATGATGGTGATTGGGGCGAAGATCGTGCGAATGCTGGAGGCTTAATTCAAGACGGCGAGCAAAATATAAAAATTACAGATGCTGGTAAATATGTTGTAATTGTCGATTTCAATAACTTAACTGTTAATGCATCAGCAATTAACAATCTATATTCAGTAGGGTCTCATAATGGATGGAACAATGCAGATGCTTCACAACAATTCAATACAACAGGCAATGGCGTGTTTGTACGCGTACAAACCTTTGACGCAGGATCAGAATTTAAACTTCTACCTGTTTCTGGCGATTGGGGTGGTGATTGGGGTGAAAACCCAGACAATGCTGGTAAGTTAGTACAAGATGGCGAAAGTAATATTCCAGTTGCTACGGCCGGAACTTACATGATTACTATAGATTTTAACACACTATCGTTCACTGTAACAGAAATACCAGATAATTTATATTTAGTGGGTTCTCCTAATGGCTGGGATAATGGAACAGCTCCTCAATTTACAAAATTGTCGGAAGGTGTATTCGAAATTAGTCAAATATTAGTGGCATCTGATGAATTTAAATTCTTGCCTGTTCAAGGTTCTTGGGATAACGATTGGGGGCAAAGTTCTGCATACCCTGGCATGTTAGTAAGAGATGGAGAGAACAATATAGCGGCTCCAGGAGATGGTACTTATATAATTACTGTTGACTTTAATGAAGGAACGGTGATTGTTCAATAAGAAGTTTTTTTAGAATGATTAAAAGAGGCTGTACAATTTTTACAGCCTTTTTTTCCAAAATACAATACGATGAAAAAAATTATATATTTATTTAGTTTCTTTTCCTTTTTTCTTTTATCGGCACAAGAGCAACAAGCAAGCATAAGTATTGATAAAGCAGAGTTTTCAGTAAACGATGTGGTAACTATTACAGTATCCAATATCGATCCGACCTTATGGAATGCAGGGCAACCAAATAATATTTACATCTGGGCATGGTATTTTGATTTAAATGGTTCTCAAGCTGGTGATTCTCCAACTAATGGTTCATGGAACGATTCCAATGCATTGCAAAAACTTACCAATAATGGAAATGGCACCTATGGGTTCACATTTACACCAAGTGCTTTATTTGGAACAACCGACATTTCAAAGATTAGCTTTTTACTAAAAGCAGATGATGGTGCATCAACAGGCAGTGGTGAGAAAAAAACACAAAACAACTTCTTAAGCCTTGCTATAAATGAACTGACTTTAACGGCGCCTAGCGATTATCTTACAGTTGTTGATTCTGGAACATTAATCAATTTTTCAGCGACTTCCACTTTAACATCAGATTTCACTTTAAAAGCAAATGGAACGCCTGTAAATACTGCAAACGGAACCAAAAATTACAATTTTGATTATACATTAACTTCAGATGTCGATTTTGTACTTGAAGCAAATGATGGCAGCAGAACGATTTCTGAATCTTTTAGAGCAAGACTCACGCCAACTAACCCAGTGCCTTCGGGCATGTTAGACGGTGTTAACTTAGATTCTAATGATAATACGAAAGCAACTTTAGTGTTATATGCGCCAAATAAATCTACAGTCCATGTTATAGGTAATTTTAACAACTGGCAGGAAAATGCAAGTTTCAAAATGAACAAAGATACTGCTAGAGATAAATTTTGGATCGAATTAACCGGATTAACACCAAATACAAACCATATGTATCAATATTTGGTTGATTCCACGATTAAAGTTGCAGATCCATATTCAACGACTATTTTAGATGAGTTCAACGATTCATCTATAAATGCAACCACATATCCTAACTTGCCATCTTATCCTACGGGTTCTACAAATCACGCTGTAACTTTATTAAGGACAGGAGATCCTGATTATTCTTGGCAAACAACTAATTTTCAACCACCAGCAAAAACAGATTTAGTTATTTATGAATTACTTATCCGAGATTTTGATGAGTTACACAGTTTTGATGCTATAAAGGCACGTTTGGATTACATTCAAGATTTGGGTGCAAATGCTATTGAATTCATGCCTGTTAATGAGTTTGATGGAAATAAAAGTTGGGGATACAATCCTTCTTTTCACATGGCGCTAGACAAATATTATGGAACACCAACGGCTTTTAAGCAATTTATTGATGAATGCCATAACCGAGGTATAGCAGTTATATTAGATGTTGTTTACAATCACGCAACGGGTCAAAACCCTTTTTATCGCCTTTGGAATACAGATAATGGTGGTTATGGAGGACAGGCTTCTGTCGATAATCCATTTTTCAATCAAACAGCAACGCACTCTTATAGTGTTTTTAATGATTTTAATCATCAATCTGAAGCGACTAAAAGTTATGTTGAAAGGACTGTAAAATACTGGATTGAAGAATATAAAATTGACGGTTTTAGATGGGATTTAACAAAAGGATTTACACAGCTTTGTACATCTTCAGATGAAAATTGTACAAATGAATTTAAAAAGGATAGGGTAGATGTGCTAAAAGAATATGCCGATTATCAATGGGCAATGGATTCTGATTTTTACATCATTTTTGAACATTTAGGAGGTATCGATGAAGAAAAGCAATGGGCAGATTATCGTGCAAATGAAGGTAAAGGCATCATGCTTTGGAATAACATAAACGGTTCTTACAATGAGGCCACCATGGGATACCATGTTAATAACCAATCTAATTTTTCAAATGTATCTTATTCAGTAAAGGGATTTGATGGACCTTCCGCTGTTTCTTATATGGAAAGCCATGATGAACAGCGTTTAATGTATAAGAATCTTCAGTTTGGTAATTCAAACGGTGGTTATTCAGTTAAAACAGCAAATACGGCTTTAGCGAGAATGCAAACGGCAGGGGCTTTTTTCTTTACAGTTCCAGGTCCAAAAATGATTTGGCAGTTTGGAGAATTAGGTTACGAAGTCGATATAGATTTTAATGGCAGAACTGGCGAAAAACCAATCCGTTGGGAGTATGTTACAAACCCAGATAGAAAGGCAATATATGATGTATGGGCAAGGTTGATTCATTTAAAACTTACCCAGCCTATTTTTAATACAACCAATTTTTCTATGGATTTAGGAGGAACGAATGGACTTAAAAGCATCCATTTAACTTTAGATTCTGCAACTGGAAATGACATTAAATATATTACGGTATTAGGTAATTTTGGAGTGACACAACAATCCATTACTACTAATTTTCAAGAGGGTGGAACCTGGTACGATTTAATGGACGAAACAGGAAACACAACCATAAACGGATCTACAACATCTTTAAGTTTGGCATCTGGTGAATTTAAAGTGTTTGGAAATAACCCTTCAACATTATCAGTTAACAGCTTTGAAAACGATTTAAACATACAAGTCTATCCAAATCCTGCTTCAACATCGTTTCAAGTAAATACATCTTTGGAAAAGGTTTCAATCTATAATATAACAGGAAAACTTGTTAATTCCTATAAAGGGAACTTTAAAAAAGGACATGCTTTTAATATTTCAAATTTACCTAAAGGCGTGTATATTCTAAAAGCAGAAAATGATAAAAAAGAAAAGGACACTATTAAACTCGTAAAGTTATAAGATGAGTTTATTAATTAGAATCAATTTTCTGAAATTCTTGTATAAAAAAGTTAGATATTTTTAAACAATTATGCTAATAAGTGTAGGGCTTCTGAGAAATCAGAGGCCTTTTTTTTGTTTAAGGTCACCATATATTTGCAATAAAAAAATAGTAAAAGGGTTGTAATATGAATAATCTTGATAATTTCGTAAACAGAATAAATATGAATGATATCAAGGCATTTACACTAAATTTGAAGAACAATGTAAAATTATGTTAAACCTTTAAAATATGTCTTTACCTTTCATTAAACGCTGTAAGTTTGTTTCATGAAGTAAGTCTAAGAAAAAGCTATGCAGGAATGGATTGCAAACAACGGTATTATAAAAAAGAACATGAAAAACTTAATATTATTTATAGCCTTATGTATTGGCTTTAATGCTTTTTCCCAAATATTTGAGCCTGTAAAGTGGGAAACGTCTGTTGAAAAAGTTTCAGATTCCGAATATAAATTAGTTACTAAAGCTTCTATTGATGCTGGGTGGCATTTGTATTCTCAAAATGTTCCAGAAGATGGGCCAATACCAACTACATTCACTTTTGATAATGCGGATGGTGGTATAGAAATGTTAGGTAGTACTATCGAAGATGAAGGACATACTGTAGATGATCCCGTTTTTGAAATGGAGATTACCTATTTTGAAAATCATGCAACTTTCAAACAAAAAATAAAACTTTTGGAAAGTAAATCTACAGTGAATGGTACTGTAGAATTTATGGTATGCGATGATAAAAGGTGTTTGCCTCCAACTGAAGTTGATTTGGTTTTTAGTTTAAATGAAACAAGTGCTACTGAAAAAATAAATATAACAGGTATTATAGATAATGATGCAGTAAACAATGCGCTTTACGGCATGGTTCCAGAGAATATTGAGTTAGCTGCTAGTACAGAAGTGGAAAAAAAATCACTTTGGACTATTTTTGGATTAGGTTTTTTAGGCGGTTTACTCGCTTTATTGACACCTTGTGTATTCCCAATGATTCCATTAACAGTTAGTTTTTTTACAAAAAGTAGCGGTCAAAGTAAAAGCTCAGGTGTTGGAAAAGCATTATTATATGGCTTTTTTATTTTATTAGTTTATTTAATATTAAGCATTCCTTTTCATCTTTTAGATTCTGTAAATCCAGATATTTTAAATGAGATTTCAACCAATGTATGGCTCAATGTTATTTTCTTCGCCATATTTGTTTTTTTTGCATTTTCATTTTTTGGATATTACGAATTAACACTTCCAGCAAGTTGGACAACTAAAACTACTCAAGGTGAAAACACAGGTGGGGTAATAGGTGTTTTCTTTATGGCTCTAACCTTAGCTATAGTCTCTTTTTCTTGTACAGGACCAATTTTAGGATCGCTATTAGCAGGTTCGTTAACAGCAGATGGAGGTGCATGGCAACTTACAGCAGGCATGGCAGGTTTTGGTGTGTCTTTAGGTTTACCATTTGCGTTGTTTGCCATGTTTCCAAATATGATGAATGCCTTACCAAAATCTGGAGGTTGGTTAAATACAACTAAGGTTATTTTAGGCTTTTTAGAATTAGCATTGGCTTTCAAATTTCTATCAAATGCCGATTTAGTAAAACATTGGGGGCTATTAAAAATTGAACCCTTTTTAATACTTTGGATTATTATTTTTGGTGGTTTGGCTATATATCTATTCGGGAAAATTAAGTTTCCGCATGACGCTCTTATAAAAAAGCTATCATTCTCTAGAATTTCGGGAGGGATACTGGTAGCTGCATTTACAATCTATCTAGTTTCTGGATTTAGAGTAAATAAAGAAACGAATACCTTTACGTCTTTAACTTTGTTAAGTGGTTTAGCGCCTCCTGTCGGGTATAGCTGGCTGTATCCTAGTGCTTCAACTAATAACCTTAAAACTTTTAAAGATTTAAAAGAAGGTATGGCTTATGCGAAACAAGTGAATAAGCCAATAATGATCGATTTTACTGGTTATGCTTGTGTAAACTGTAGAAAGATGGAAGAGCATATCTGGCCATTAGAAAAAATTGATAATTATTTGCGAAATGAATATGTTTTAATTTCTTTGTATGTGGATGATAAAAAAGATTTGCCAGCAGATGAAAAAGTTGAAGTAAACAGAGTTAACGGAGGTAAACGATTACTCAAGAATTATGGACATAAATGGGCTAATTTTCAAACACAATTTTTTAAGTCAAATTCACAACCATATTATGTGTTATTGAATTCTGAAGGAAATAAAGTTTTGACTGAACCAGTAGGTTATACTCCTGATGAAGATGAATATGCAAAGTTCCTCGAACATGGCTTAGAAATCTTTAAAAAGCACAGAATTAATAAATTTTCATTAGATTAAATATAAACCCATGTTTAAATCGCTTAGGGATATGGATATTGGGAATTACAGTTTATTAAAAGAATGAGTAAAATATATAAATGGGGTATTATTGGGTGTGGCAATGTTACAGAGCTTAAAAGTGGACCTGCTTACCAAAAAGTAGCTGGTTTTGAGTTGCATGCAGTCATGCGGCGTAATATTGAAAAGGCTGAAGATTATGCTTTAAGGCATCATGTTCCCAAATTTTTTGGAAATGCAGATGATTTGATTAATGACCCCGAAATTGATGCCGTATATATTGCCACGCCACCAGATTCTCATGGCTATTACGCATTAAAAGTTGCCGCAGCAGGAAAAATATGCTGTATTGAAAAACCAATGGCGCCAAGCTATAACGAGTGTTTATTAATTTATAACGCATTTAAAGTAAAGAAAATTCCATTGTTTGTTGCTTATTACAGACGGTCGCTTCCTAGGTTTAAACAGATTAAATTGTGGCTTGAGGAAAACAAAATTGGAACTTTAAGGCATGTAAACTGGCATTTAAGCAAGCCTGCAAATACAATTGATTTATCTAAAGCATACAACTGGCGCACAGATTTTAAAATTGCTCATGGAGGTTATTTTGATGATTTAGCATCTCATGGTATCGATTTATTTGCTCACTTATTGGGAGATATAAAACAAGCACATGGCATAGCAGTTAATCAACAAGGGCTCTATACGGCTATGGATTCAATTACTGGAAGTTGGATTCATAAATCTGGAGTAACAGGCTCTGGTAGTTGGAATTTTGGAACTGAAAAAAGAGAAGACCATGTTCAAATTTATGGTGATAAAGGAAAAATAAGTTTCTCTATTTTTGATGAAGCTCCAATAGTATTAGAACATGAATCTCATAAAGAAAGTGTAACTATAGAGAATCCTGAAAACATTCAGTTTTTCCATGTTCAAAATATGAAAAATCATTTATTAGAGAGTATTGAACATCCTTCAACAGGAAAAACAGCACTACACACTACGTGGGTTTTAGATCATATTTTAAATAAAACAACATGATTGTAATGATGATTCTCTAAGATTTCAGGAAATAATATATTGACTATTTTTTATGGATTTTGAAGAAGGCTTATCAGTTAAATAAGGATGAGTTGGATGTGTTTTATCTATAAATGCATCATTGATTTTTTTGTATTTGATGAATCTCTAACAACCAATTCAGCATCCAATATTATTTTATTCAATGTTTGCTTTGCAGCTGTTTTTTTAACACGCTTTAAAAATGTTTTAGCTGCTTGTTTTCCAATCTCTGCACTATGCTGATTAATACTTGTAATTGTTGGTGTAACCATAGCAGTAAATGGTTCGTCTCCAAAACCAACAAGCGCGATGTCATTTGGCATGTTAATGTTTTGTTCGTTCAGCACTTGAAGTGCGCCTAAGGCAGCATAATCACTAGCTACATAAACGGCATCGGGTCTGTTTTTTAATGTTAATAGACGCAACATTTTCTTTCTGCCATCTTCAATAGTAAGGCTACTTTCAATAAGAAGTTCGGTGTCTAAAGGTAAATCATGTTTTTTTAAAGCATCAATATAACCTTTAATTCTATTATTGAAAATCCGAGTATGTTTGTAGCCACCAATATGTGCAATACGCTTGCAACCTTGTTCAATAAGATGTTCAACAATCATGTGGCTACTGTTATAATCATCAATACCTATATAATCCACATTCAAATCATTTTCACCGCGATCAAATAAAATGAGAGGAATCCCTTTAGATTTTACTTTTTCATAATATTCTAAATCTATAGTTTCATTTGCCATGGATGCTATTATGCCATCAACTTGTGTAAATAGTAAGGTATCTATATTGGCACACTCCTTTTTATAGGATTCATTGGATTGGGTGATAATTATATTGTAACCTTCTTTATTTAAAACCTCTTCAATATTCTGAATAACAGAAGAGAAAAAATTGCTGTTTGTACGCGGAACAATAACACCTACCAAGTTACTTTTTCCTTTACGTAAGGCACTAGCAAGGTGATTTGGTTGATAGTTTAGGTTTTTAGCGACCTGTTTTACTGCTTTTTTTGTTTTTTCACTAATACGGGAGTCGTCGTGAAGGGCTTTAGAAACGGCAGCTGCAGAGATATTCAATACGTTAGCAATATCTTTTATGGTAGTTTTCTTTTTGGTATTCAATTTTTTTATATATTTGCTTAAACGTTTAAGCAAATATATTGCTTTAATTTTTATTATCAAAACAATAAGTTTATATATGGTTTTGATTTATTTTTTAAAAACAGGTTAAACGTTTAAGCAAAACTAAATAACATAAATAAGAGTATTAAAAATGGGAAAAGTAGTAACATTTGGAGAAATCATGTTAAGATTAGCTCCTCAAGGATTTTTAAGATTTTCACAAGCTAACAATTTTGACGCCATTTATGGTGGTGGAGAATCAAATGTAGCAGTATCATTAGCTAACTATGGTGTTGATGTTGATTTTGTAACACGTTTGCCAAAGAATGATATTGGTGAATGTGCCATGATGGAAATGCGTAAAAGAGGTGTAGGTGTTGATAAAATTGTTTACGGTGGTGATCGTTTAGGGATTTATTTCCTAGAAACTGGAGCTGTATCTAGAGGGTCTAAAGTAGTATATGACCGTGCACATTCAGCTATGTCTGAAATTGAATCAGGAATGATTGATTGGGATGTTGTTTTTGATGGTGTAGAGTGGTTTCACTGGACAGGTATAACACCGGCAATTTCTCAAGGATCTGCAGATGTTTGTTTAGAAGCTGTGAAAGCTGCTAGCGCAAAAGGAATTACTATTTCAACAGATTTAAATTACCGAGCAAAACTTTGGAATTTCTGTGATGACGCTCATAGAGAATCTATAATGACAGAATTGACTTCTTACTGTGATATTGTTTTAGGAAACGAAGAAGATGCAGAAATGCATTTTGGAATTAAACCTGCAGGAGCTGCAGTTCAAACGGCTGGACATGATGTAAAAGCAGAAGCTTTCTTATCCGTTTGTCAACAAATGATGGAAAAATTCCCTAGAGCTAAAAAAGTAATTACTACGTTAAGAGGGTCGATTTCTGCATCTCACAATACTTGGGCAGG
The DNA here is from genome assembly GCF_039543245.1 of Algibacter agarivorans. Classification (NCBI taxonomy): domain Bacteria; kingdom Pseudomonadati; phylum Bacteroidota; class Flavobacteriia; order Flavobacteriales; family Flavobacteriaceae; genus Algibacter; species Algibacter agarivorans. Next base: position 110,579 of record NZ_BAABJJ010000001.1, on the reverse strand, counting down.
CGTTTTATATGATGGTAAACAAATGTTACAAACACGTCAATATCAAATTACCGATATCGTAGATAGAGTTGGTGGTGGAGATTCATTTATGGGAGGTTTAATCTACGGATTGTTAAAATACCCAGAAGATGATCAAAATGCATTAGACTTTGCTGTTGCAGCATCTTGTTTAAAACACACCATTAAAGGTGATGCAAACTTAGTTACTGTTTCAGAAGTAGAAAAATTAATGGGAGGTGACGCTTCAGGACGTGTGGCTAGATAATATATTTTTTAAATCCGCAAGGTTTTAAAAACCTTGTGGATTTAACTAAATTTTAAAATCAACATATCCTATGAGAAAATCGATTGCAATAATGTGTGGAGGTGGTCCTGCACCAGGTATAAATACGGTTATAAGCACATTGGCCAAAACTTTCTTAAAGGATGGTTATGACGTTATAGGTGTGCACCATGGTTATAAAGGATTGCTTTCTGATGATCCATCAATAGTTTTTTTTGATTTTCATCGTGCGGATCGTATTTTTAGTCTTGGAGGTTCTACTTTAATAATGAGTAGATTTAAACCAAAAGACAGCGATTTTAAAGCAGATTTTTTTAAGAAACATAATGTAAAATTATTAGTTACTATTGGAGGAGACGATACAGCTTCAACTGCTAATAGATTAACTAAATATGTTAATAGTCAGGATTTGGATGTTGCACATGTTCATGTCCCAAAAACTATAGATAACGACTTACCTTTACCTGACAGAAATCCAACTTTTGGTTTTCATACAGCTAAAGACGAAGGAGTTCGTATTGGTAATACAGTTTATGAAGATGCTAGAACTAGTGAAAATTGGTTTATAGTTGCTGCAATGGGGCGTTCTGCTGGCCATTTGGCTTTTGGAATTGCTTCAGCTTGTCATTATCAAATGATGATTATTCCTGAAATGTTTAACAAAACCAATATCACATTCGAAAAAATCATTAATATGATTATTTCTTCTATAGTTAAATGTAAAATTCAAGGTATAGAATATGGTGTTGCTTTAGTTAGTGAGGGGGTTTTTCATTTTATGGAAGAAAAAGAAATTATCAACTCGGGTATAAATTTCACCTATGATGATCATGGACATCCTGAATTAGGAAACGTTAGCAAGTCTCATATATTTAATTATTTATTGCAAGTTAAATTAAAAGAACTTGGGTTGAATATTAAATCTAGACCTGTAGAGCTTGGCTATGAATTAAGATGTTGTAAACCAATTGCATTTGATTTAACCCTATGTACATTACTAGGTATAGGTGTAAAGAAACTATATGACCAAGGAGTTTCTGGTTGTATCGTTAGTGCAAATTCAAAGGGAGATATAATGCCATTGTATTTAAAGGATTTTGAAGATAATGAAGGTAAGATTCCACCTAGATTGGTCGACATTAATTCAGATATGGCACAACTGTTTATAAACAACCTTTTTTATATTAAAGAAAAGGATTATGAAGAAGCGAAAAAGTTTCTACCAAATCCGGAAGCATACGATTTTAAGAAAATATTAAACTGGAACTAAAAATTAAAAAATAATAAAATGGCACAATTTTCAAGATTAGAAGTAGCGCAAGCAATGAAAGACACAGGAATGATTCCTTTGTTTTTCCACAATGATATAGAATTAAGTAAAAAAGTATTAAAGGCTTGTTACGATGGTGGAGCAAGATTAATGGAATTTACAGCGCGTGGCGATTTTGCTCACGAAGTTTTTGGTGAGTTAACAAAATACGCGATCAAAGAATTACCAGGGATGATTATGGGGGTTGGTTCTGTTACCGATGGTGCAGCAGCATCTTTATATATGGCACTAGGAGCAAACTTTATTGTAACTCCTGTGTTAAGAGAAGATATTGCAATTGCATGTAACCGTAAAAAAGTACTTTGGTCTCCTGGTTGTGGAACTTTAACAGAAATAACAAGAGCAGAAGAATTAGGTTGCGAAATTGTCAAACTTTTCCCTGGAGACATTTACGGGCCACAATTTGTTAAGGGCGTTAAAGGGCCTCAACCATGGACAAGTGTTATGCCAACAGGAGGGGTTTCTCCAACAGAAGAGAACTTGAAAGGTTGGTTTGATGCTGGTGTAACTTGTGTTGGAATGGGATCTAAGTTAATCTCAAAAGACATTATTGCAAACAAAGATTACGCTAAGTTAGAGCAGGATGTAAGAGCTGCGTTGGCTATAGTAAAATCTGTTAGAGGATAAATCCTATTCAAGATATTAGGTAGAACTAAAACGAGTTAATAGATTATATTTTTTATAAAAGAACCTTCCAGATATTCTGGAAGGTTTTCTTTTTTTTACTCACCATAAATTTGTTACATTTGGCGTCAGAATAAAAAAAATAAACAAAAATGAAAATAATGAAATTTTTAAGTCTAGTAGCATTAGCTTTAGTAGTAGTATCTTGTAATAATAACGAAGTTTCTAATAAGCCCTTAAAAACAGAGGTTGATTCTGTAAGTTACGGAATCGGTCTTAATATGGGAAAACAATTAAAAACAGGTTTTGATGAAGCTAATATAGAAATCTATATTCAAGGCCTTAGAAATGCACTTGATTCAACTAATATTTTATTAGATGAACAGCAAACGCAAAAAGTGATTCAAACGTATTTTCAAAAGAAACAAAAAGAACAAGCGGCTATAGCTAAAGAAGAAGGAGAAAAAGCAAAAGCAGATGGCATTAAGTTCTTGGAAGATAATAAATCTAAAGAAGGTGTTAAAATTACTGAAAGCGGTTTACAATATATTGTTTTAAAAGAAGGATCTGGTGATAAACCAACAACAGCATCTAAAGTAAAAGTACATTACCATGGTACTTTAATTGATGGAACTGTATTTGATAGTTCTGTTGATAGAGGTGAGCCAACTGAATTTGGTGTTACTCAAGTTATAAAAGGATGGACAGAAGGTTTGCAATTAATGACTCCAGGTTCTAAATACAAATTCTTTATCCCTAGCGATTTGGCTTATGGAGCAAACCCAAGACCAGGTGGAGTAATTAAACCTAACTCAACATTAATTTTTGATGTAGAGTTATTAGAGGTTAAGTAATCTTAATATACTTTAATATAATTAAAAACAGGAAGTTTAACTTCCTGTTTTTTTTGTTTAAAATGTTTTATAACCAGTATTACAAATCAACATTGTAACTTTGCAACATATAAAAAAGAAGATCATGAAGCATAAAGCAGGTTTTGTAAATATTATAGGTAATCCTAATGTGGGTAAATCTACATTAATGAACGCCTTTGTAGGTGAAAAATTATCTATTATCACTTCAAAAGCACAGACTACGAGACATAGGATTTTAGGTATTGTAAATGGTGACGATTTTCAGGTTGTTTTTAGTGACACACCAGGAATTATCAAGCCAGCCTACGAGCTTCAACAATCTATGATGGGGTTTGTTAAATCTGCTTTTGAAGATGCTGATGTATTAATTTATATGGTTGAAATAGGTGAACAAGAATTAAAAGATGAAGCCTTCTTCAACAAAATAACCAATTCTAAAATTCCTGTTTTATTATTGCTGAATAAGATTGATAAATCTGATCAAGGTCAGTTGGAATCTCAAGTGCAATTGTGGGCAAAAAAAGTGCCCAATGCGGAAATTATTGCTATTTCAGCACTAGAAGGTTTTCAAGTAAAAGAAGTATTTGGTAGAATAATCGAGTTGCTTCCAGAGTCGCCGCCTTTTTATCCAAAAGATCAGTTAACAGATAAGCCAGAACGTTTTTTTATTAATGAAACCATTCGCGAAAAGATTCTTATTCATTATAAAAAAGAAATTCCATATGCTGTTGAAGTAGATACCGAAGAGTTTTTTGAAGAAGAAAACATTATCCGTATCCGTTCAGTGATCATGGTAGAGCGCGAAACACAAAAAGGCATCATCATTGGTCATAAGGGGAGTGCTTTAAAGCGCGTAGGGGTGGAAGCTAGAAAAGATTTGGAAAAGTTTTTCGGAAAGCAAATCCATCTAGAACTTTATGTAAAAGTGAATAAAAATTGGCGTAGCAATCAAAATCAGTTGAAACGTTTTGGTTACAATAACTAGTACATATGAATAACAGTTTTAGCCAAAAACACAAGATTGCTGTTAAGGCGCTTTGTCTTGCTCAATACCTAAAACGTTATACATAAAATCATTTAGTAAACGCATATCACTGGTGCTTGATGCCTTGCCAATACTACCAGCAAAGTATAAAACAACCCAAATGAGTACCATCAGAATCGTTATACTGGCTTGTATAGTAAAAGCTTGTCCTAAAGTCCAATTGGTATAAGTCCAAATTCCGAAGGCAATAAACACCCCTGCAACCATAAAATGCAGAAACATAAAAAGTGTCCAAACGGTTGGGTTGGGGCCAAATAAGCCATGGATTACACTATGGTTTTCGTCAACTTCATTAATTTCAAGATGCAATTGCGGGGACCAAAAACTTTGCTTGTCCTTTGGAAACCTTATAAAAACGTGGTCATCAACCCTAGTAATAATAAAATCTGATTGTGTTGTTTTAGCATTCCTGAAATCACTTAAAATAGCTTGATTATATCGTGGAATTTCCATTTTAAATCGAGGTCGTAAAACAATGTCATTTGGTAGTGGCATCAAATATGAGTTTAGCACAGTAAATTACTATTTTTTATTGAAACTTAAAATACTTTCAATCTTTATTAAAAAAGAACTTTGCGTCGTCTATATTTCCTATTTTTGCAAAATATTTCGGATAGAAATAATAACGGCATCAGATAAGGTGTATCATACAATTTAAAAATCATGAGTAATATAGTAGCCATAGTAGGAAGACCAAATGTTGGAAAGTCAACGTTTTTTAATCGTTTAATCCAACGTAGAGAAGCCATTGTTGATGCCGTAAGTGGCGTTACTAGAGACCGTCATTACGGAAAAAGTGATTGGAACGGAAAAGAGTTTTCTTTAATTGATACAGGGGGTTACGTTTTAGGGAGTGATGATGTTTTTGAGACAGAAATAGATAAGCAAGTTGAGTTAGCTATTGATGAAGCTGATGCCATTATTTTTATGGTGGATGTTGAGTCCGGTGTTACAGGCATGGATGAAGATGTTGCTAAACTTTTAAGAAAAGTAAATAAACCTGTTTTTCTTGTGGTCAATAAAGTGGATAATGGCAAGCGTGCCGAAGATGCCGTTGAGTTTTATGCCTTAGGTTTAGGTGAATATTATACTGTTGCTAGTATTAATGGTAGCGGAACAGGTGAATTGTTAGATGCGCTTGTTGAAGCTTTACCTGAAGTTGAAGAGGTAGAAGAAGTTGAAGCTTTACCGCGTTTTGCAGTAGTTGGTAGACCTAATGCTGGTAAATCGTCATTCATTAATGCTTTAATAGGTGAGGATAGGTATATTGTAACAGACATTGCAGGAACAACACGTGATTCTATCGATACCAAATATAATCGCTTCGGATTTGAATTTAATTTAGTAGATACTGCTGGTATCCGAAGAAAATCTAAAGTAAAAGAAGACTTAGAGTTTTATTCGGTAATGCGAAGTGTACGTGCCATAGAGCATAGCGATGTGTGTCTTATCGTTTTAGATGCCACTCGTGGTTTTGACGGTCAGGTACAAAATATCTTTTGGTTAGCCGAACGTAACCGAAAAGGCATTGTTGTTTTGGTTAACAAATGGGATTTGGTGGAAAAGGACCATAAGTCCATGAAAGAATATGAAAAAGCCATAAAAAAGCAAATGGAACCCTTTACAGATGTTCCCGTTATATTTATTTCGGTATTAACCAAGCAACGTATATTTAAAGCTATTGAAACAGCTGTTGAGGTGTATAAAAACCGTACCAAGAAAATTAAAACCAGTAAGCTTAATGAAATCATGTTGCCTATAATAGAAAGTTACGGACCACCAGCTTATAAGGCAAAATACGTGAAAATTAAATACGTTATGCAATTGCCAACACCGCAACCACAATTTGCGTTTTTCTGTAACTTGCCTCAGTATGTAAAAGACCCTTATAAACGTTTTCTAGAAAACAAACTACGTGAGCATTTCGATTTTAAAGGGGTTCCTATTAGTGTATATATGCGTAAAAAGTAATTTTTATAAAAGATTATAGTTTGATTACCATGCTAATTAATTATTTTTAGAAAAAATAATATAATCATTAGATGAGTCAAACTATTACTTTTGGAGAGGTGCTTATGCGTATATCACCTCGAGGAAACAGAAAATTTATTCAGTCCAATACTGTAGAATTTTATTTTGGAGGTACGGAATTAAATGTGGGAATTTCCATTGCTAATTTAGGAGGAAATGTAAAGCATATTACCTGTATTTCAGATGATTTTATTGGAAATACAGCTTTAGCGTATCTTAATAAATTTGATTTAGACACTACGGCTATTGTGCGTTCTAATAGACCATTAGGAGTTTATTTTTTAGAAGTTGGAGCCGTTATGCGTCCAAGTTCAATTTCTTATAATCGATCACATTCTGCTTTTTCTGAAATCAAACCTAGCATGGTTGATTGGGAAAAATCATTGGCAGATGGTAGTTGGTTTCATTGGACAGGAATAACACCAGCATTATCCAAAGGGAGTTTTGAAACCTTAAAGGAAGGACTGTTATTAGCAAGAAAAAAAGGCATGTGTGTGTCTGCTGATCCAACATATAGGAGTGGCTTATGGAATTATGGCGTTGATCCTAAAGAAGCATTAACAGAACTACTTCATTGTTCTACCATTTTTATAGGAGGTATTAACGAAATGAACGAAGTTCTAGGTACCGATTTTGGTTATAGCAATGATGAGTTTATTGAAGCTAGCAAACTACTTATTGAGAAATTTCCATCCATAGTTAAGGTGTTTGATAAAATAAGAACATCAATCAATTCTTCTTGGCATAAAATTCGAGCTAGAATGTGGAACGGCAAAAAGTTCTGTGAAACGGAAGATTTCGATATTACGCATATTGTTGACCGTATAGGTACTGGTGATGCCTTTGCGGCTGGTTTAATTTATGGTTTGCAGCATTATGATGGTGATACTAAGGATACTAAGGCCATGCAATTTGCAAGTGCCGCATGTGCCCTAAAACATACGTATGTGGGCGATGTCAATTATACTACAATTGATGAGGTTTTACGCATTGTAGATGGGAATGTGACTGGACGTTTTAATAGGTAAAAACCATAATTTTGAAATTAACATGCTTTAATGCCATTTTTTTATAATGGAATCTAAAGTATTATTAATCCCGTTATAGTATTCACCTTTTTTAAAACTAGGAACAATAGTATTGGTAATTAAGTTTTGACAAATAGAATCGGTAATAATTTTTTCGGTCCCATAACCAATACAAATAGAAATTTTTCGACAAGGATTGCACAATATTACTAATAAACCGTTGTTCTTTTCCTTGTCCCCTAAACCCCATAAATTAGCAACATCGGTTCCATATTTCTGGATATTATCATAAGGTTTTATAGAGTCTACAGTAAGTATAGCAATTTGATTCGTTGAAACCTTTTCATAATCAACAATCTTTTTGTTTAAAATCCGGGTTTCTGTAGAATCAAAAACAGAAGATAAATCATAAACCGCTAGTTGTTATTCGTTTATCGGAAGGCTTTGGTGATTAATTGAAGTATATTGAGTTGATGAGCTTTTTTTGGTTTTACAAGAAAAAACAACTGTTAAAAAGACAAGAATTATGACTAATTTTTTCATCTAAATAAATATTTGAGTTGAATAAAACTGAAAACTAACTTTTACCAACCACCAGAAGCGCCACCGCCACCAAAACCACCACCGCCGAAGCCGCCACCAAAACCACCGCCACCTGAACTGCCGCCAGAGCTACTGCCCCAACCGCCAGATGATCTTCTACGGTAATTACCGCGTCCCATGTTGCTAAGTATGATAGCTTCTAAAAGGCCACCTCCATTAGATCTATTACCACCGTTTCTACCGCCACCGCGTCTGCTTTTAGAAATAGAGATTAGAATAATAATAAATATAAAAACGAGAATAAATATAAATCCAATTGGAAACTCATTATTTGATGATACTCTAGAACCTTTATACTCACCATTAAGAACCTCAAAAATAGCATCAGCACCTCTATTTAATCCACCAGGGTAATCATTTTGCTTAAAATATGGGATAATATCGCGTTCTATAATCCTTTTTGACATAGCGTCAGTAAGCAAGTGCTCCACGCCATAACCTGTGTTTATAGCTATTCTTCTATCGTTTTTAGCCAGTAAAATTAAAATGCCATTATCTTCTTTTTCCTGACCAATGCCCCATGCTTGTCCCCATTTGGCACCTAAAAAGTTAATGTTTTCACCTTCGGTGGAATTGATTATAGCGACAACAATTTGAGTAGAAGTCGTATCTGAATATTTAATAAGTTTTTGTTCTAAATTTGATTTCTGAGAAGCAGAAAGTAAATTAACATAATCATAAACACTGGTTTGAAACTTTGGTTTTTCAGGGACTTCAAATTGCGCGAATGAAACACTAAAAGAGAAAAGTGCTATAAGCAAGGTGAGTATAACTTTGTTTTTTTTGTTATACTGTGATTGCGACTGAATACTGCCAACTGAATACTGCATAATGAAAACCTATCCTTTAGAAATCTCGTTAGTTAATTCATTAGTATCTAAATCTTTATAAGGAAAATGCTTTTTAAGTTGTTCGCCGGATTTTAAAATACCATCAACCAAACCTTGTTTAAAATCACCTTGTTTAAAATGCGATTGCATAAGGTCTTTAGTGCTATCCCAAAAATCAATGCCTACAACCTTATTAATGCCTTCATCACCATAAATTACAAACGATTTTTCTTCAACAGCTACATAAATTAAAACAGCGTTTTGAAGTTTCGTATTGTCCATTTTCAAAATGTGAAAAAGTTCTAAAGCACGATTTGTGGCATCGCTGTTAGAAGTTTTTTCTATATGCACACGTATTTCCCCCGACGTATTTAACTCTGCTAATCGAATTGCTTCAACAATGTCTTGCTCTTCGGCTGCAGTAAGAAAATCTTCAATTTTAGACATTAAAATTCTACTTTAGGAGTGTTTTCGCTACCTGGTGCACTTTTAAATCGTGCCATTTCTTCAAATCCAAATAAGCTGGCTAATAATTTTCCAGGGAATTTAGTTGTAAAGATGTCATATTTGTTTACCGCGTCGTTATAGCGGTCTCTGGTAACATTAATTCTGTTTTCAGTACCTTCAAGCTGTGATTGTAATTCTAAGAAACTTTTGTCTGCTTTTAAATCGGGGTAACGTTCTACGGTTACTAATAGCCTAGATAAAGCGCCACTTAAACCTTGTTGTGCCTGCTGAAATTGCGCCATTTTTTCTGGTGTTAGATCACCAGCATCAATAGTAGTTTTTGTAGCTTCAGAGCGTGCTTTAATAACGCCTTCTAAAGTTTCTTTTTCATGAGCGGCATATCCTTTTACGGTAGCTACTAAGTTGGGTATCAAATCTGCACGACGCTGGTAGGCACTTTCAACATTAGACCAAGCTGTTTTCGCATCAGCTTCATATTCTACGGCAGTATTGTTAAATCCTTTAGCCCAAGAATAGATTCCAATTACAACAATTGCTATAATAATTAATGGTAGAAATTTTTTCATAATAAATTATTTAGTGAGTGTTTTTTAATTCCTATTAATAAGACACTAAATTTATGAAAAAGTTACTTGTTTTAAGTGTTTTTTTGAATAAAGTAAGTAAATTAATGAACACATTTAAGCTTTTTGGATTGAAGCGAAAATTAAACATTTTGTGACCAGTTGAAGGTTTTTATGAGTTGCATAGCATCGTTACGGAACGAAAAAAAGACAAAAAATGGTTGCAAAAAGACAATTTTTTAGCCAATTAGAAAAGTTTAAATGAGTTCAATATGTCGTTTTAAAGTAATGATTAACGTTTACAGGTGTTGTTTTATTTTAATAAGTTGATTTCTTACATCTTCAAGCTTATTAATAATTTCAAAATTATTAAGCGCTTGTTTTTTTTCTTCTTTCAAATGCGTTTTCGCACCGTCAAGGGTAAATCCACGTTCTTTTACAAGATGATAGATGAACTTAAGGTTTTTTATGTCCTCAGGTGTGAATTTACGGTTGCCTTTAGCGTTCTTTTTGGGTTTGAGAACATCAAATTCTTTTTCCCAAAAGCGTATTAATGAAGTGTTTACGTTAAATGCTTTAGCAACTTCGCCAATGCCATAATATCGTTTTTCTGGTAAATCTATATGCATTAATCTAGAGATTGATTTTCTAAAGAAGCATGCTCCAATAGTTTATTGAATTCTTCCGCAGTTAAACTACCATAATAAAAGTTTATAGGGTTTATGCGGTTTCCGTCTTTAAATATTTCGTAGTGTAAATGCGGTGCTTGAGAACGTCCTGTGCTACCCACAAATCCAATTAGATCACCACGCTTAATTTTTTGGTTTCTTCTAACATTGTATTTGTATAAATGCGCATATAAGCTAGTGTAGCCATAACCATGGTCTATTCTTATATGCTTACCGTAACCACTAGAACCAGAATCGGCACGTACAACAATGCCATCGCCACTGGCATAAATGGGTGTTCCTCGTGGTGCGGTAAAATCCATGCCCCAATGCATTTTTCTAACTTTAGTAAATGGGTCTGAGCGCATGCCGTAACCCGATGCCATACGTGTTAAATCTTCATTGCTAACTGGTTGTATAGCAGGAATAGCAGCTAATAGCTTTTCTTTTTCTTCAGCGAGATCTGCAATTTCATCAAGAGATTTAGATTGGACTACAATTTGTTTTTGTAAAATATCTAAACGTTTGTTGCTTTCAATTATTAATTTAGAATTATCAAAACCTTCTAAGTTTTTGTACCTATTAATTCCGCCAAATCCAGCTTTACGTTGCTCATCAGGAATAGGGTTTGCTTCAAAATAAACACGGTAAATATTATTGTCTCTATCGGCAACATTTGCTAAAACAGCCTCTGCATGTTCCATTTTTTTGTTGATTAATCCAAACTGTAGTTGCGCATTTTGTAGCTCTCTCTTTAAAGCACGTTCTTTAGGTGATTCAATATATTGACTTGCAATAAAAACGAATATAAAAGCGAAAAGAACAGATGCTAAAATAAATATAGACGCATACTTAAAAGTAGTCCGTTTTTTGCGTTCTATTTTTCTGTAAGAAAGCGAATCAGAATCGTAATAATATTTTACCTTACTCATTTCTTAAATTATACTATTTTTGCGCTTTATAAACTTTAATTAAAGTGTGTAAATTTGTAATCTAACGAGCAAACAATAATAATATTATAAACAAAAATGTTAATGATATTTATCGTGTTGGTTTGCACTTTTCAAAAATCAATGCGATATTTTGGTGAGTAAAGATAAAAATTGTTTTGTAATTAATATAATATAACAGAAAAGAGCGTAATTTATATATGAAGTCTCAAGATATCCGATCTAAGTTTTTAAGTTTTTTTGAAGATAAAAAGCATAGTATAGTGCCATCTGCACCCTTGGTTTTAAAAGATGACCCTACTTTAATGTTCGTAAACTCGGGGATGGCACCTTTTAAAGAATATTTTTTAGGACATGCTAAACCTAAAAATAATAGAATTGCAGATTCTCAAAAATGTTTGCGTGTTTCTGGAAAACATAATGATTTGGAAGAAGTTGGTTATGATACTTACCACCATACCTTATTTGAAATGTTGGGTAACTGGAGTTTTGGTGATTATTTTAAAAAAGAAGCCATTGCTTGGGCCTGGGAGTTGCTTGTTGAGGTTTACGGCATTGATAAAGATATTTTATACGTTACGGTTTTTGAAGGTAGTGATGATGCCGACAACCTCGATATGGATACAGAGGCTTATGATTTTTGGAAACAATATATTTCTGAAGACCGTATTTTAAAAGGTAATAAGAAAGATAATTTCTGGGAAATGGGAGATCAGGGCCCTTGTGGTCCATGTAGTGAAATACATGTCGATATTCGTTCTGCTGAAGAAAAAGCAAAAATTCCAGGAAGGGATTTAGTGAATATGGATCATCCGCAAGTCGTAGAGATTTGGAATTTGGTTTTCATGCAGTACAACCGAAAAGCAAATGGCTCGCTTGAAATTTTACCAAATAAACATATTGATACAGGTATGGGATTTGAGCGTCTTTGTATGGTTTTACAAGGCGTTCAGTCTAATTATGATACCGATGTGTTTACGCCAATAATCAGAGAGATTGAAACCATTACCAATAAAAATTACGGAAAGGATGAAAAGGCAGATGTCGCCATTCGAGTTATTTCAGACCATGTTCGTGCGGTAGCATTTTCAATAGCCGATGGGCAGTTACCTAGTAATACAGGTGCGGGCTATGTGATTAGAAGAATTTTGCGTCGCGCAGTACGTTACGGTTTTACGTTTTTAGATAAAAAAGAACCTTTTATTTATAGGTTGGTTGATGTTTTAAGCAATAAAATGGGAGTCGCTTTTCCAGAATTAAAAGCGCAAAAACAACTGATTGAAAATGTTATAAAGGAAGAAGAACAGTCGTTTTTAAGAACCTTAGATCAAGGATTGGTTTTATTAAATAGAATTGTTGAAGAAACAAAAGGAGATATCGTTTCGGGTGAAAAAGCTTTTGAATTATATGATACTTATGGGTTTCCTATAGATTTAACAGCATTGATACTTTCTGAAAAAGGATTGAAATTAGATGAAAAAGGATTTAATGAAGAACTTCAGAAACAAAAAAATCGTTCTCGTGCAGCAAGTGAAATGTCTACTGATGATTGGACGATTTTAAATGATGACGCCGAAGAAGAGTTTATAGGATACGATACGCTTGAAGCTCATGTGAAATTAACCAAATACAGGAAAGTAACCTCTAAAAAGGATGGCGATATGTATCAATTGGTATTTAATTTAACGCCATTTTACCCTGAAGGCGGAGGGCAAGTTGGTGATAAAGGCTATTTAGAAGATACGCATGGCGATGTGGTTTATATTCTAGACACTAAAAAGGAGAATAACATCATCATTCATTTTACAAAAAATTTACCAGAGCATATAAACGAGGTTTTTAAGGCTGTTGTAGATAGTAAACAGCGCCATAGAACGGAGTGCAATCACACGGCTACACATTTGTTGCATCAAGCTTTAAGAGAAGTTTTAGGGACACATGTAGAACAAAAAGGATCTGCGGTACACTCTAAAAACTTGCGTTTTGATTTTTCGCATTTTTCAAAGCTAACAGTAGAAGAGTTACGTGAAATAGAAAATTTTGTAAACAGAAGAATAGAAGGGAAATTACCACTAGTAGAAAAACGAAATATCCCTAAAGAATCAGCCATTGCAGATGGTGCCATGAGTTTATTTGGTGAAAAGTATGGGGATACCGTACGCTCCATTCGATTTGGGCAATCTATTGAATTGTGCGGAGGTACCCATGTGAAAAACACAGCTGATATTTGGCATTTTAAAATAGTATCAGAAGGTGCAGTTGCCGCAGGAATTAGACGTATTGAAGCCATTACAAACGATGCTGTTAAAGATTTTTATTTTGAAAATAACAGAGCTTATTTTGAAATGAAAGATTTACTTAATGCGCAAGAACCAGTTAAAGCACTTCAGAATTTACAAGAAGAAAATGCCAATCTTAAGAAGCAAATTGAGGGTTTGTTAAAAGACAAAGCTAAAAACATAAAAGGCGAGCTTAAAAATGAATTAACCGAAATTAACGGTATTCAGTTTTTAGCTAAGAAATTGGATTTAGATGCTGGAGGCATAAAAGATGTCGCTTTTGAATTAGGCGGTCAGTTTGATAATTTGTTTTTATTATTTGGAGCAGAACAAAACGGAAAAGCATTGTTGTCGTGCTATATTTCAAAAGAATTAGTGGCGAGCAAAGGTTTAAATGCCGGACAAGTGGTTCGAGAACTTGGTAAATATATCCAAGGCGGCGGCGGCGGACAACCATTTTTTGCAACAGCGGGAGGTAAGAATCCTAACGGGATTGATGAGGCGCTAAAGAAGGCGCAAGAGTATTTGAAATAGTCGCGCAAAGACGCAAAGTTGAATGCAGAAAATAGGACGCAAAGTTGTATGAATGAAAAGGGGGCATTTTGAGAATTATTTGGCTACAATAATTGTTGATTGCTGTTATCAAATCCATGTTGGTTTAGGTCCTGGTTTATTAGAATCAGTTTATTAGGAAATTTTATTTTCTGAATTAACGGAAAGAGGATTAAAAGTAGAACAGCAAAAACAATTGCCTGTTATTTGGAAGGATAAAAAATTAGATTTAGGATTTAGAACCGATTTAATAGTCGAAAATAAAGTCATTATTGAAATTAAATCAGTACTAGAAATCTATCCAGTTTACTCAAAACAATTAATTACATATTTAAAGTTATCTGGGTTGAAATTAGGACTATTAGTTAATTTCAATAGTCCTTTAATAAAAACTGGAATTACAAGATTAGTAAATGGTTTAGAATAGAATTTCATGTTTTTAAACTTTGCGTCTTTGCGCCTTTGCGCGAAAAAATATTTATGAGATGAACCTTCAAACCAAAATACCATTAGAAAAGCAGTCTAAAAACCTAATAGACTACAATTCTAATATCTTATTAATGGGGTCTTGTTTTTCAGAAAACATTGGTAAAAAGTTAGAGTACTTCAAGTTTCAAAATCTTCAAAACCCTTTCGGGATTCTATTTCATCCAAAGGCCATAGAAACTTTAATTAGCAATGCGATAAATCAAAAAGAGTATTCAGAAGATGATATTTTTTTTCATAACGAGCAATGGCATTGTTTTAATGCACATTCAAAATTAAGTAACACTTCAAAAGAAGACTTACTTAATGCGCTGAACACACATATCAAATTAACGCATCAACAAATAAAAAAATCAACACATATCATAATCACATTAGGGACTGCTTGGGCGTATCGTTTTCTTGAAACCAATAATTTGGTTGCCAATTGCCATAAAGTGCCGCAAAAGCAATTTAAAAAAGAAGTGTTGTCTGTTGAAGATATATCGAGTTCGTTAAAGAATATTTCAGATTTAATCCAAAACATAAATTCAGAAGCATCTGTAATTTTTACAGTATCACCAGTCCGTCATTTAAAAGATGGTTTCGTTGAAAATAC
Organism: Algibacter agarivorans; assembly: GCF_039543245.1. NCBI lineage: Bacteria > Pseudomonadati > Bacteroidota > Flavobacteriia > Flavobacteriales > Flavobacteriaceae > Algibacter > Algibacter agarivorans. The sequence continues at coordinate 95,366 of NZ_BAABJJ010000001.1, read as the reverse complement.
CCAAAGCAAAGCGCATTTAATTACCGCGATCCACGAGTTCTTTAATCAAAAATCGTCAATCGTTAATCGTCAATCGTCCTATTTTCCCTCCTACGAAATCATGATGGACGAACTTCGAGACTATCGTTTTTATAACCAAGACATGATTCATCCTAATCAAACAGCCATAAATTATATATGGGAAAGTTTTAAAATGGTTTGGGTTTCAGAAAAAACTTCAAAAGTCATGAATGAAGTTGATGCCATTCAAAAAGGACTTCAGCATAAACCATTCAATGCTGAATCTCAAGCACACCAACAGTTTCTTCAAAATTTAGAAGCTAAAATAAACCAGCTTCAATCTCAATATCCAAATATTAAGTTTTAATATGCATCACGCTAGTTTTTTGGTCTTGGTTGTCCCCTTGAGGGGACTTTAGGGGTGTTTTTTACTCGTTGATAAGTAGAGGGTTATAGATTGTGCCAATGGAAGAGAGCTTTAGGTTGTTTATAGGGGGGTATTGCTGTACTGTTTGTCAACTTCTACTATAAATAACAGGTAATCCATTTAAACTAAATAGTTTTTTTCTTCAGTTTTTATATTACGTATATCAAAATATACGTAATTCATCGTATTGATTTCACTTCCTTATTGTTGCAGTTTTGTAGAACTATTAACCAATAAAACATTCAACAATGAGACATTTAAAACAAATGATGTTATTCGTAATGGTGGGATCATTACTAACAATTACATCATGTTCAAAAAGTGATGATGGCGGAGGCGGAGGAAGTGCAGCTTCGGGAACTCTAACAGCAAACGTTGGCGGAGCATCTTTTCAGTCAATGGAAATTTCATCGAAAGCAACCCTAGCGAATGCTGGTGGAATTAGCAATTTAATCATTATTGCTTCTAATAGCGATGGTAACGCCTTTGCTATTACTATTTCTGGTTATACTGGTGAGGGAACTTACGATATTACAGGCGCTAGCATAGGAGGAGTTGTAGGGTCTTATACTGAAACCAATGTTAACTTAAGCAACCCAACAGCTTCAACAACTGAAATATGGCAAGCGCCTTATGACGATACTAAGGTTGGAACGATATCTGTTTCTGAAGAAACCGCTACAAATGTAATAGGTACTTTTAGTTTTAAGTGCAAGAATGTAAACGGTGATGGTTCTGTAAAGAATATTACTGACGGTTCTTTCAATTTATCAAAACAAACCATTTAGATATTAAATAATAGAGTTATGTGAATTTCACATAACTCTATTTGTTATTATTAACTAAACAAATTCAACAATGAGACATATAAAAATATTTGTTTTTCTATTAGCCGGATCACTAATGTTAAACGCACAAAAAGCAGAAACACCTGATTTTACATATGATATAGGTGGAAAAATTGATCAAATGACTTTGACTAGCTCAGGAGTCATGTTAATTACTCACGGTAAGGGTTTAGCTGGTGTAAAACCAGGACAGGATGGCTTAGTATTTAACTTTGATGATTACGGAAAAGTAAAACAGGAAGAAATATTTATAGTTCCAAATACTCCATATGTTATGGTTGGTCAAGCAGGTTTTGGTGGTATTGCCGCAAAACAAAGCGTTATAGACGTTGTTTCTGGAAAACGTTTGTTCGATACCAAAGCAAATGGATGGAAAGCTGCAGGCAGACCAACTTTAATGATGCCGGAAAATAAATTAATTGTTTCCGGACAACGAACAGCAAAAGAAAAGTACACTCAAGCAGTTGGTATTTATGATATGGGTACAGGTAAAGAAATAAAGCTGTTTAAATTAAAAGGTTCAAATTCACTTACAGGAAGACCAAGTATCATTGATGGAGGCGTTATACTGCCAACTTTTAAAGGTATTTATAGAATAGATATGAATACTGGAGCAGAAAATTGGGTAGTAGACTTAAAAAATGTGGCTTACGTTATTCCTGATAAGGATGGAAAATCTATGTATGCCGTTCAGGGCAAGGGTAAAAATCACATGGTTCATAAAATCAGTGCTTCTGGTGCTCAAATATGGGGAGAAGGTAAAAAACTTAAGGGTGTAGTGTCTAATTTTGAAGTGACTCCTAAAGGTTTGGCTATAGTTAGTGATGTGGCAGATTCTGGTAAAAAAGGTTTAGGAAAATTAGCGTCGGCCAAAGCACAGAGTAATATTTCATTTTTATCTTCAAGTACAGGCGAAGATTTATGGGAGAAAGCACCAAAAACTAAGGGCTATGTACAGCATTTTTATATTGTAGATGATGGTATTTTATTTGGAGTAGGCGAAGGTGGTATCAATAAAATTTCTTTTGATGGAAATCCATTATTCAAAAAACCTTTAAAGACAGGTGAAAACATTCATACGATGGCATTAACCAAACAGGGTATGATTTATATTACCGATACTGATGCGGATATCATTAATTTGGATACAGGGGAGTCTATTTGGAGTAAGCCAATTAAGTATAAAAAGGCAAAAGCGGTTACTAGTACTTATGATGAAGCACATAGTCGGTTTTTAATCAGCACAGGTGATGAAATGATTGCCATAGATGAAAACTCTGGTGATATTAGCACCTTAGCAACCTATAAATTTGATGAAAAGGAATATCCAACAGGTATTGATGCTAGAAATGGTGGTTTGTTATTAACATCAGATCAAAATATGATGATGCTAGATTTTGATGGTTCAGAAAAATTTCATGAGTATTATAGGTCTCCGGGTAAAAGTGCTTTTGCTATTGTTGCTTTAAGCGCATTAGCTTTAGCGTCAACAGCGGCAATGGCTGATGCCAGTTTTCAAGCAGGGGCTAATAAAAATTATTTAGGTCAGTACAATCAATATGGTGCTCAAAAACAAAGAGAGGCAGATGCTTTTGCCGCTATTGCTACAGCATCTTTTAACGAAATGGCAAAACGTTTTAATGCCACAGCAGCTACTGAAAACGCACAATTTATCTTAACTAAGCTTGATGATGGCATTGGCTTAGTAAAAGTTAATAAAGATAGTGGCGTTGTAGAAAAAGAAATTATCCTAAAAGATAAGAAACCAACGTATGAAGTTGATGGTTTTGGTGGGTACTTATATTATTTGGCTAATAGCAATAGTATTTACGCTTATAACCTTAAAAAATAAATCTTGTTGTTGAGATTTGTTGATTGGGCGTGATAATCAGATTATTGCGCTTAATCTTTTTTTATAATATTTGGTCGGAAATTTATCCAACATATCACTTTTAGTTGTAGATTTAAAATGCTATTAATCAGTTCATATCAAAAAACATCAATGATTTTAACCAATAAAATGGTTGATAATTGGTGTTTTTTTTTGCATCTATTTTTGATTTTAAAGTTTATAGAAAATCTTCATAAGGATGGACTTGGATTTTTTTAGCTTATTAATTTATTTACTCATAGTAGTATCAGTTGCTTTTGTGGTTAAAGCTTATTTAGATACTCAGACAATAAAGGAAAACACGTATAAAAACTATTTGTTATTGCAAGAACAGTTCGTGTTAGAAAAGAGTAAATCTAAAGTAAATATTGAAAAGCTGCAATTGGCCGACAACCTATATGGCTTACTTTTTAAAAGACTTTTCAAAATAACAAAAGAATTTCTTTTGTTACAAAAACTTATATTTGATAAGCAATCTTAATTTTTATGAAGCATAAGTGTCTTTTAGTCATATTGATATTGTTCAGTTTTTATAGTTTTTCTCAAAAACCTGTAAAAATTATTGATAGTTTAAAACAGGTAGTTTCTTCCAATATATCAGATTCTTTAAAAATATTAGCTTATAGCGATTTATGCTGGTATTATAGAAACATATCTATTGATTCTGCATTTAATTATGGTAATTCCACATTAAAGCTTTCTAAAGAAACAAATAGCAAGAAAGGTGAAGCTCAAGCCTATAACGATATTGGGATTCTGCATTATGGTTTAGCTGAATACGATAAGGCTTTAGGCTATTATAAAAAATCCTTAAGTATACGAGCAACTCTAAATGACACAATGGGTTTGGCAGCACTTTACAATAAGATTGGGCTCGTACATCAAAATAATTTTAAAATGGATTCCGCAATTTTTTATGCTACCAAGGCCTTAAAAATATATGAAGATAAAAACCATACTAGATATGCAGCATTAATTAAAAATAATATTGCAAATATTTATAAAGGATTAAAACAATATAGGAAAGCTTTAAATATTCATCTTGATTTAGCGAGAATAAATAAGGGAAATAAAGATTATTTAGCGCTTACAAAATCGTATAATAATATAGCCAACGCCTACTTGTTCTTAAAGGATACGATAGGTAGCATTGATTACTATAGAAAAAGTATTGAGTTAGCAGAAAAATACAATTATAAAAAGGAATTAGCCGCCTTATATAATAATTATGGTGGTGTTTTACACGCTAAACAAGAATTTATAAATGCTATAGAGTTTACTTCTAAATCTTTAAAATTAAGAGAAGAATTAAATGATAATTATGGTATTGCAAGTTCATCGCTTCATCTTGCTGGATTATATCTTGATTTAAAGGAATTTAATAAAGCAAAAGAATATTTGTATTCCGGATTGCAATTATCGGAAAAATTTAATGCTAATGAACTCAAATTAGATGCTTATGATAAAATGGTTTCCTACTACGCCTTTAAAAGGAACCCAGATAGCATTATATATTATAAAGAATTATTCAAAACGTTAAAGGATACTATTTTTAGTCAGCAAGTAATCAAAGAAGTGACCGAAGTTCAAGAAAAATATAATACAGCAGAGCGTGAAAAGAAAATCCTAACTCAGCGCACTGAAATTGCCGAAAATGAATTAAGCCTTAACAAAAAGAACACCCAGCTAATTGGTTTAGGGGTTCTAGCAATTGTTCTGTCTCTTTTAGGTTATTTATTGTATAACCAACAAAAACTTAAAAACCAACAACTTAAAAAAGAAAGCGAACTTAAGGAAGCTTTAGTTAAAATTGAAACCCAAAATAGATTGCAAGAGCAACGCTTAAGCATATCTAGAGATTTACACGATAATATTGGCGCACAACTCACTTTTATTATTTCGTCCATTGAAAATTTGCAATATGGATTTAAAATCAAAAACGAAAAGCTTATTAATAAACTTTCAAATATTGGTGTTTTTACTAAAGACACCATTTATGAGTTAAGAGACACTATTTGGGCCATGAATACAGGCGAAATTTCTTTAGAAGATTTACAAACTAGAATTTCAAATTTTGTTAGTAAAGCCAAGGTCGTGTCTAATAAAACAAGTGTTAGTTTTAATATTGATGAAAATGTTCCTAAAGATTTAAAATTCTCTTCAGTTAAAGGCATGAATATTTATAGAATCGTACAAGAAGCCATTAATAATGCTTTGAAATATGCCGATGCAGAAACGGTAACGGTTAATATTTCTAAAACCAATCAAGATTTTCTAATTGAAATAAATGATGACGGAAAAGGATTTGATGTTGGTAATCAAAAAGATGGTAACGGACTTAATAATATGAAAAAAAGAGCCCATGACATTGATGCTGAAATTAATGTTGTAAGCGAGTTAGATAAAGGAACTGTAATATCCCTTGTAATATAAAATATACGACAAATTACGTATGGTATAGTACGCTAAAAATGATGACTTTTATATTTGTAAACCAATCGAAATGAATATTAAAATAGCCATAGTAGACGATAATTCCTTTTTAATTACAGCAGTAAAAGAAAAACTTTCTTTTTTTGAAGATATTAATTTGAAGTATTCTGCAATGAATGGTTCAGATTTATTGGGAAAATTAGAAGATAATCACAACATAGATATTATTCTAATGGATATTGAAATGCCTGTTTTAAATGGTATTGAAACCACCGAAATTGTCAAACAAAAATATCCGCACATAAAAATTATAATGCTCACGGTTTTTGATAACGATGAGAATATATTCAATGCTATAAAAGCAGGAGCCGATGGTTATTTACTAAAAGAAGTAAACCCAAAAGATTTGCATGATGGCATTGTTGAAACTCTAAAAGGGGGCGCAGCAATGAACCCTTCCATAGCAATGAAAACCCTTAAGCTTTTACGTAATCCCATTCAAATTCAAAGCCAGCAAGACAAAGAAGATATTACCTTAACTAACAGAGAAACCGAGGTCCTAGAGCAATTAAGTAAGGGCCTAAGTTATAATGCTATTGCCGATAATTTAATTCTTTCAACAGGAACTATCAGGAAGCATATTGAAAATATCTATAAAAAATTGCAGGTTCATAATAAGTTAGAAGCGGTTCAAAAAGCAAAAAAGAATAACTTGATATAATGTTAGTTTAACGTTTTCATAATATAGGTTTTAGAAGTATTACGTATGTTTGTGCTGTTATTTAAAAATAACAAAATATGCATTGGTTAGACTTCTTATGTCGAAGGAAACTAATGTTTTTTTTGTTTAAAGAAGTTTCTACTGAGGTTTACGAAGAAGTAACCAACGAAAATGTCATTCCTCGAAAGGCGGGAATCTATCCTTGATAAATATTTGTCATTCAATAAAGTTGCTACATTTAAAATATTTCTAACTTAGCCTATGCGAAAAATTCTATTTGGTGTCATTATCACTTTAATTGTTTTGTTTACTTTCAAATATTGTGAAGATAAGAAAGAAGATAAAATAGTGCTTCAAGAAAGCTCTACACTCATCCAAGAGCAAATTAATAAGGTTGGAAAATTAATTGTAACCGAAGGCCATTTTAGTGAGGTTTTCAATTATAAAAATTCTAAAGATATTTTTGGCGATTATTTTACTTCCGAAAAAAAAGCACTTATCGTTGTAAATGCCGACGTTACTATTGCTTATGATTTGGGCAAAATTGAATTTGAAATAAATGAAAAAACTAAAACCTTAACTATTTTAAGTATTCCTGAAGAAGAAATAAAAATAAATCCAGATTTTGAATATTATGATATTCAATCCGATTTTTTAAACCCTTTTGAAGCTAAAGATTATAACGATATTAAAAATATTGTAAAACAATCCTTGAACAAAAAAATAGAAGCTTCGGATATTAAAACAAATGCAAAAAACAGGTTAATCAGCGAGCTTTCAAAATTTTATATACTAACCAATTCACTCGGTTGGACTTTACAATATAACAATACGCCAATCACTAAAAATGAAGAGTTGCAATTCATAAAGCTATAGTTTCTGAGTACATACCAAAAATTAAAAAGTGTGACATTGAGACACGAGAAAATAAATTCACAAGCGGTAGGAAAGACCTAAAATGAATATTTGTTTTCATATTTTTTAAAGCCCAACGATTTTTTTTATCAAATTGATAAAAAAAATGAAGTACAAAAGATAGCAAAGATAGTTTACGGAGTGATATTTATACGTTAAGTTTCTTGGTAAGGATTGTCCCCTTGAGGGTTATCGAAATGAAAATATATTTTCATTGAAGATACCGAGCGTAGCTCATTAGGGGTGTTTTTTTTGACAAGCTGATAAATAATATAGTAGCAAAACACGTCAGTGGTAGCGCACTCGAAACCTATAAAATTTAGACTCTACCCTAAAAATAGAATTGCTTTTATGTCGAACTCACCTGTTATAACTATAGCTTACTGTTTAAGCTTGCCCAGCCACCGCCGTTTACAGCGTCAATACCATTGTTTTTTAAAATTGAAGCAGCACTTCCAGAACGCATGCCACTTGCACAACAAGTAATAACTGGTTTGTTGAGTTTTTTTATCTCCTGAATTTTAGTGCTGATGTTTTGTAGCGGTATATTTTTTGAACCCTTAATAGCACCTTGGCTATATTCCTTAGTGGTACGAACATCTATAATAATAGCACCTCTAGTTTGAAAATCTTTAATCATGTTATTTTTATTACCAAATAGTAAATCTAATAAGCCCATAGTTTAATTTTTAATGCAAATTACTTTATTTTTTTTTAATGTGTACGTAACAAAAGTTGCATGACAATGCATTAAAATTTTATGTATATTCAACCTTTAAAATTTGAGTATTTATGGAAGCCTATGTTACGCTTACTATTGAAAATGAAGTTGGTTTTATCGAGTTTTTTCATCCTAACAGAAACTCAATGCCTAGTGCTATTTTAGCACTATTAGAGCAAACTATTATCGATGCTGGTAAAAATGATAATGTAAAAGTTATTGTTTTAAAAAGTGGTGGAGACAGAACCTTTTGTGCAGGAGCCAGTTTTAATGAAGTCATTGCTATTGAAAATGAAGCATCTGGAAAACGATTTTTTATGGGTTTTGCTAATGTTATCAACGCCATGCGTAAATGCCCTAAGTTGATTATTGGTCGTGTACAAGGCAAAGCTGTTGGTGGTGGCGTAGGATTAGCAGCTGCAACCGATTATTGTTTGGCTACAAAACATGCATCCATTAAGTTAAGCGAATTAAGTATTGGTATCGGACCATTTGTTATAGAACCGGCTGTTTCTCGTAGAATTGGAGCAACAGCAATGTCTCAAATGACCATTGATGCTGAAACTTTTTTTTCCACAGAATTTGCGAAAAGTAAAGGCTTGTATTCTGATGTTTTTGAAACTGTTGAAGCATTAGACGAAGCCGTTAAAACAATGGCTGAAAAATTAGCAAGTTATAATCCTGAAGCTTTAAAAGAAATAAAAACCGTTTTTTGGAAAGATACCGAGCATTGGGACACATTGTTAGCTGAACGTGCCGAAATAAGTGGCAAACTTGTTTTAAGTGCGTTTACTAAAAAGACTTTGAAGCGGTTTAGGTAATTGTATTTCCGCTTTTAAACATAAATACTTATGGCGTCCAGAACCTGCCAAACAGACATCGTGGCACAAATTGGCAATATCTTGAATTCAAGTTTCAAATAATCTTAAAACCCGGATAGTTTTCTGTTAGTGATTTTTGTTTTTTCGTACAGAAAATTAATTATCTTTACGGAGTAACAGTAACAAAAAAGTTACCATATCCTGATTTATTTACGGGATATCGGTAATAAAAGTTACTATATAACGAGTTTGCAGTAAGCTGAAAAAGAACTTAATTTAACAATGAGTATAATTACAAAATCACATCTTCGAGGATTTAGAAACGCAACAAGAACCTTTAGTAAAGGTATAAATGAAAGTTTGCTAGAATTTTCAAGTGAAACTAAAGCGGAAAAAGTAACAATTTTCTTATCTCATAAACACGATGAAACAGAAGAATTAGATAGTGCTATTTCTTTATTAAAAAGTTTTGGAGTATTAGTTTATGTAGATTGGCAAGATGATGGAATGCCAAAGCATACAAGTGGGACTACAGCTAATAGAATCAAAGAAAAAATTAAAGAAAATCAAAAATTTATATTTTTAGGAACAGAAGGTGCAATTTCCTCAAAATGGTGTAATTGGGAATTAGGTTATGGAGATTCTCACAAGTATCTAAAAAATATTGCGATTTTACCTATTAGAAATGATATTAACTCTAGTTATTCTGGTTCAGAATATATGCAAATATATCCTTCAATAGAACATTTAGATGGAACAAGAAAGAATAACGCAGGAGATTATATTCCAAAAGGTTACTACGTTCTTGAACCAGCAGATTCAAACGGAAGTCAATCATTCGTCACATTAAAAAAATGGATAATTAGATAAAAATGGAAAATAAAATTAAGCACCTTGAATTTATTCAATTAGTGATTACTAGAATGAATGTAAATTCATTTTTACTACGTGGTTGGTCTGTTACATTAGTAGCGGCCCTTTTTGCATTTGCTGCTAAAGACACTAATATTGAATATGTACTCATTACCTACATTTCTACACCTTTGTTTTGGATTCTTGATGGCTACTATTTAGGCCAAGAAAGAAAATATAGGGATTTATATAATTCAATTAGATTAAAAGATGAAAGCGAAATTGATTTTGATATGAATGCAACTATTATGAACAATAATAAAAATAGTTGGATATCAAGTTTATTCTCAATTACAAATTTGATATTCTACGGAACATTAATAGCGATAACTTTGGTAGTAATGCTTATAATTAATTAAGATGGCAAAAAGAATATTTTTTAGTTTTCATTATCAGGATATTATAGATTTTAGAGGCAATGTTGTAAGAAATCATTGGATGACAAAACCTAATAGAGAAACAGCTGGTTTTTTTGATGCTTCAATATGGGAAACAGCAAAGAAAACAAGTGTAATGGCTTTAAAAAGATTAATTAATAGTGGTCTTAAAAACACTTCAAAAACGTGCATATTAATAGGTTCTGAAACTTATAATAGACGTTGGGTTAGATATGAAATTTTTAGAAGTATTTATGACGGAAACGACTTAATTGGAGTTCATATAAATAAAATTAAAGGAAAAAATGGTCTCACTAAAAATTATGGTCCAAATCCTTTCGAATATTTAGGTTTAGAATTTAGTTCTGATGGTTGGTATGCACAACCAAGAGAATATAAAATTAGTTCGTGGGGAAATAGTCGAGATTTTGATAGATATAAACTTAATGTCAGAATATCAGAGGATTTAAGAGGAAAGTCAATAAACCTTACTCGATGGTCTACTACATATAAATGGATAAAAGACGATGGGTATAACAACTTTGGAAAATGGGTTTCGTAAAAAGCCTACTGCCAACAAAGTACTGTATAAAACATAGCTAGTAAGTGCTAAATCGTAAGGTTTGTGCCTATTTTCATAGACCGCCAAATTTTTAAATTTGGCTTTTAAAATAAAAAAGATAAAACAAAATATAAAAATTCGGCTCTGTGTTTATCCGAAAAGTTAGCGTTTATTTATACGCTACGTTTCATACACAAGACCGTTAGGTAACATATCGCTGAATATGATAGCAGAAATCAATAATAAAATTCCATCTAAACTTTCGAATAGCGAAGATTTATTAACAGGTAACTTTTTTGGTATTATGAGATATACTAATATTGAAAATACAATTCCTTGTATATTTGAAGCAAGTACTTTTAATAAAGCAGAAGACAAAAATATTTTTGACAAAGCAATAAAATCGATTTGTAAAACACAAGATCCATTTATTTTTTGGCCTAAATATGAGGAAAATGAAATCGATTTAATTATTGAATTAAGTGAATATGTAATAGGTGTAGAAATAAAATACAATTCGGGTTTATCATCTGATGATGAAGTTTCTAATCTCGAGAATAATGAAATTCAAAATAGTTGTAATCAGCTAGCCAGATATTCCAGAATGTTAGAAAGCAAATATCCCTTTAAAAAAAAGGTATTATTATTTTTAGCCAAAGAAAACAATGCATCTCATATATATTACTCTGTATTAAATCGAAATATAATTAGTAATAATGTTTCATTTGGGTTTCTATCTTGGCAAGAAATTCTCATTTCTTTAGAAAAATACAACCCATCTTCAAATGAATTAATAATAATAAATGACTTAATTATATATCTTAATCAAAAAGGATTTGATACTTTTAAATCCTTTATTACAAAGGAAAACATTTCTAGAAATAGCTTCTTCAAATTTAACTTTAATGAAAAATTTTCCTTTCAATTAAAAAGAAAAACATCTAAATTATTCTATAAATATGAATGATACAGCAAAAAATATAGACAATGCGTTTTTAGTAGTCAGAGAAACTTATACTAACCTAAATAAATTATTCTCTGCACTTGATAATGAATGTATTGAGAATGGATTTATTAATATTATTAAGGACCAAAAACCCTTTTTAAGATGGAAATCAGATAACGAACCTTTCGGTTGGTTAATTAATTCATTTGTGAAATTATATCAAAAGAAAGATTCTCCAAGAAAAAATGAGGATTCGCTATCAAACGAAATAAGAAAAGATAATAATATTTACGCATTAGAATTTAATTTAGAAAGTTCTCCTGTTATTAGAATTGCTAAATTTTCATTTAGTTCAAATAGTTGGACAACATCACCTACAGTTTCTGAACATTGGATATTTTATTGGCCGTTAAAAAAAACGAATTCTAAGGAATTTGAATTTTCAACTGATAACGATTTACAAACCTCCACACCTAAAAACGAAACAACCATAAAAAAATTCAAAAAGCTAAAAAGTGTAGAGTATAAAGAAATATTACTTACAGAAATTACATCTAAAAATTTTAGTGAAAAAATATTTAAGGTATTTGATGAATTATAAAAATACGTTACCTAACATGCGTATAAAACAAATAAAAAAATAACTCGATAGCATTCGTCTGAAACGAGTGCCGTTACAGTAATAATAAAAACTTAATTTTACTGTCATGTCGAACGATAGCGAGACATCACATCATATATAGAAAAGCTGAGTGCATGACAAAAATTAATTTTTGAGAAATAAACTTTTCGCAATTTTATGGATAACCAAGACCTCACAGGTTTTTAAAACCTGTGAGGTCTATATGCCGAAGTAGTCTAAAGGTGTTAAATATGGCGGTTTATATTTCTATTCTAAATTTTTGTCCTGTACTAAAATAGAAAAGTTAAATTGAACTGATTCGATTTGTCTTTACAATCTCCAACCCATCATCAATCAACCGACCTAATTCTGGTTTATTTTGTTTTATAGTTTCTAAATGGTTTACTATTTTTTCACACAATTTAGTTTCATTTCCTAGGTGTGCTAATTCATAAAGTTCAACAGGTAACAGCCAATCATTAGGGTGTTTTTCAATAAGTTGTTCTAAAACTTTAGTTCTGGAAATCGTTCTGTTTTTTCCTTCTCTATAATCTCTAACTTGTTGGTATAAAGCTTCAAGCTGAATACGTTCCTCAGATTTTTTTACATGAATGGTATGTGTAGAAGGGACATGTGTAATTAAATTAAAGCTATTTAAGTCTGCAGGCCCTGAAAAAGCTGAGACAATATTTTTGCCAACAGCCATATCATAAACGCCCCATTCAGGTTTAAATAGCGTGTTATCATGATGCGTTACCATGCAGTTTTTAAAACTAATCAATATTATTTTTCCTTGAAGGTTTCTTTTGCCCGTAATAATTTCTCCCGAAACCGTTATCCCGCCTTCAAATACAAGCGTTACAATCTTCTCTTCATAAATGTTATAGGCAGCCAAATCGCGTGGACTCATATCTTCAATTGCAATATTAATGCCCTTTAGTTTTCCTATGGGGGAGCCAAAACCTTTAGTATGATATGCTGTGCCATGACCCACCAATTCTTTTTCTCTGTATGATAAAGCCGTTTTTCCTTTGGTTTGAATATAAATGGCGTTCCCGTCGGCATCAATAACATTAGAAAACACGCCAGAAATTTGAAGTCCTGTACTCAGTTCAATGGTGCCTAAAGCTTTTGAGTGTATCAACTTTTTAACTCCTGAAAGGCCCCCCCTTCGTAATGCCATGGTATTGGCAAATTCTTCTAAAATCAAACTTAAATGCGCAAAATCGGGTGTTACAAATAGTTGGGGTTGCGGTTTTGTAATATCAAAATCTTTGTAAGCTGCATTGATGTTGTACGGGAGTTTTTTAACGGCGTCGGTCATGCACCAAGCACTTTCGCCAATAGATGATAATAAGCCAGCACCGTATATTTTGGGATTCTCAACGGTGCCAATCAAACCATATTCAACGGTCCACCAATGCAGGTTTCTAATCAGTGCCATTTCACTAGGTTTGCCCATGTTTTGTTGCAAATCTTCTACTTTTTTTTCAGCGGAAGCGATATCTGTTTCTAAAGAATTCGGGGCTTCTTTAATAATGGATAAATGCCTTACGGCTTCATACAGTTCGTAATCTTTAGCCGATGATATGGCTTTACATCCAATTTCGCCAAAGCGTCTTAAATATTCAGCATATTCCGGATTAGCAATAATAGGAGCGTGTCCAGCACCTTCATGAATAATATCTGGCGCAGGTGTGTATTCAATATGCTCCAATTGTCTAATATCACTAGCAATAACCAATACATTGTAAGCTTGAAATTCCATAAAAGCATTTGGTGGAATAAAACCATCTACAGCTACTGCTGCCCAGCCAATATCCTTTAAAATGCGGTTCATGCCATACATGTTTGGAATGCTATCAATAGAAATGCCTGTTTGTTTTAAACCTTCTAAATAGGAGTTGTGCGCCACCTTACTTAAAAAGTCTACATTTTTTCGCATCACGTAACGCCACACGGCTTGGTCGACAGCTGAATAGTCCTCGTAATTTTGAGGTTTTATAAACTGTTTCAAGTGTTTTGGTAACTTTTGTAGTATTTCGTTAGATTCAAATAAATTCGACATTGCTGATTTTTATATGATAAACCTATATAAAAATACGAATAATTCATTAAAATAGTAAATTTTTAACTTTTCTTTCAATAATGCTGTTTAAGAATGATGTCTGATTAATTAATCATTAAAGATTTCCATATATTTAGTAAACAAAATTTCAATTAATAAAACATGTATACCAGACGTATATTTCCTGTTGCCGGAGTTTTAAAATGGACACGCAGGCACATTTTTTTATTCCTAATTATAGCTTTAATTCCTGTAGTATTATTTGATGTTGTGGGTTTAAAATGGTTGCATGTGCCATGGTTGCCCTTGGGTGTTTTGGGTACAGCCGTAGCGTTTATTGTAAGTTTTAAAAACAATGCGTCGTATGACCGCCTTTGGGAAGCTCGTAAAATTTGGGGTGGCATTGTAAATGCATCGCGTTCATGGACCATTATGGTAAAGGATTTTATAGATAACACGCATGTAAAACAAGTAAGAACGGATGCAGAATTACAAACTATTAAACGCGAATTAGTGCACAGGCATGTGGCTTGGTTAACGGCATTGCGTTATCAAATGCGCCAAGATAAGCCTTGGGAGATGCATTTGAAGTCGCAGCGTTCTAATCAAGAATTTAGGGCTTCTCACTTTAGAGTTTGCGAGGATGAAATTACGGTTGAAGATGAGATAAAAAATTATCTATCTGAAGATGAGTTTAAAGCTGTTTTTGCTAAAGGAAATCAGGCATCACAGATTTTGGGAATTCAATCCAAGCGGTTAAAAGAATTAATGGATGACGGGTTGATTGAAGATTTTAGACACATGGAAATGGTTAATTTACTAGTCGAGTTTTATAGTTTACAAGGGAAATCTGAACGGATTAAAAATTTTCCATATCCAAGACAGTTTGCAACGCTAAATTATATGTTTGTCTGGATATTCATCATTCTGTTGCCATTTGGTATCATGGAAGGTTTTGAGGTTATTGGCGATCATATTCTGGAAGATTTAGCGATGCATGAAGAACATACGTCTTTGGCGCATAGAATACAAGAGTTTATCGCCAAGCATTTTGTTTGGTTTTCTGTTCCATTTAGTGCTTTAATAGCTTGGGTGTTTCATACTATGGAAGTTATTGGAGAAAATACAGAGAATCCTTTTGAAGGCGGTCCAAATGATATTCCTATAACCGATATGAGCAGGGGCATTGAAATTGATATCAGACAACTTATTGACGATACCGATATTCCAGAACCTTATATTTGGACAAATGATATTGTAATGTAATAAAAAATGCAACTCAATAAGTTGCATTTTTTATGGAATTTAGTATTTGTCTTTTTTGAATTTTAACACCTCGTGGGCTTGCCCAGAGGTAGTTTATTGCTGTGCTCCAGGAGGATATTTCTCCATAATTTTAGTAACAAACTCTTTTATACGTTCCTCTTTTTTCTCCATGTTTCTGCTTAAATAGCCTGTTCCCATACCTTGCCAAACCAGTTCTTTTTTATTAGCATCAATCAAATCTACATACAATGTGCCCTGAGTACTTGTTGATACACTAGGTTGGTTCCAACCCCAGCCCCAACCAGGACCAAAGCCGCCGTAACCACCCCAACCCCAGCCACCATAGCCCCAGGAGTTGTTGTAAACATCAACACGTTGTTGTGATTTTGTAAAAAGACTGACTAACAAATCTGGGTTGTCAGATTTTGTAAAGCCTTTAGCTAAAAGTTCAGCTTCAATAGCACGCAGAATTCGGCGTTTATCTAAATCGCTAATTTCTGCTTTGTCAATACCTGTCTTAAAAAATGCAAAGGTTTTGTATTCGCTAAACTTTGCTGCTTTATCGTAATCTGCTGCAACTCTTACGGAGCTACAAGACGAAACCACTATTAGTAACGCTAAGAGTGGCAGTATTTTTAAAAGTTTTTTCATAGTACAATTTTTTAATGGTTATAGTGAATTTAACAAACTATCATCAACAGTGTTCGGTAATGTTACTTTTAAATTAGGCTCAGCTTCCATAGCGCGTTTTATTGCAAAAATGGCCTCTTCGTTTCTTGCCCAACTTCGTCTTGATATACCGTTATTTACATCCCAGAATAACATAGACTTTAAACGCTTTTCGGCTGCTTTAGTACCATCAAGAACCATACCAAATCCGCCGTTAATCACCTCGCCCCAGCCAACGCCACCGCCGTTATGTATGCTTACCCATGTTGCCCCTCTAAAGCTATCGCCAATAACGTTGTGAATAGCCATATCTGCAGTAAAACGTGAGCCGTCATAAATATTACTGGTTTCCCTGTATGGCGAATCGGTTCCGGAAACATCATGGTGGTCTCGACCTAAAATAACATATCCAATTTCATTTTTTGCAATAGCGTCGTTAAAAGCTTGTGCTATTTTCATGCGCCCTTCAGCATCAGCATATAAAATTCTAGCTTGCGAGCCAACCACTAATTTGTTCTCTTGAGCCCCCTTAATCCATTGTATGTTGTCTGCCATTTGTTGCTGGATTTCTTGTGGTGCATGTTTTTTAATGTCTTCTAAAACACGACAGGCAATAGTATCTGTTTTAGCCAAATCTTTTGGTTTTCCTGAAGCGCAAACCCAACGGAATGGTCCAAAACCATAATCAAAACACATAGGCCCCATAATGTCTTGTACATAACTCGGGTATTTGAATTCTCTACCTAAACTAGGGTCTTCAGACAGCACATCTGCACCCGCCCGAGAGGCTTCTAGTAGAAATGCGTTTCCATAATCAAAAAAGTAAGTCCCTTTTTTAGTATGTTTATTAATTGCAGCAGCATGTTGACGCAGGGATGCTTGTACTTTCTCTTTAAATACTTCAGGGTTAGTTGTCATTAAGCTATTGGATGCTTCAAAAGAAAGTCCAACAGGGTAATACCCGCCAGCCCAAGGATTATGAAGTGATGTTTGGTCGCTTCCTAGGTCGATATAAACATTAGCTTCATCAAATTTCTCCCAGACATCTACAATGTTTCCTAAATAAGCAATGGACACCGTTTCTCTTTCAGCTTTAGCTTTATTGACTCGAGTAACTAATGCATCTAAATCGGTAATTTTTTCGTCAATCCAACCTTGGTCTAATCGAACTTGGGTGATTTTAGGATTCACTTCTGCACAAACCGTAATGCAACCCGCAATATTTCCAGCCTTTGGTTGTGCACCGCTCATACCACCTAGTCCAGAAGTAACAAATAAGTTGCCTTTAGGTGGTTTGCTTATTTTTCTAAAGGCATTTAATATGGTAATGGTGGTACCGTGAACAATACCTTGCGGACCAATGTACATATAGCTTCCAGCGGTCATTTGCCCATATTGTGATACGCCCATGGCATTGAATTTTTCCAAGTCGTCTGGTTTGGAGTAGTTAGGGACCATCATCCCGTTTGTAACCACGACTCTTGGCGCTTCTTTATGACTAGGAAATAAGCCCATAGGATGACCAGAATACATAACAAGCGTTTGCTCATCATACATTTCTGCTAAGTATTTCATGGTAAGCCTGTATTGTGCCCAATTTTGAAAAACTGCACCATTGCCACCATAGGTAATCAATTCATGAGGGTGTTGCGCCACGGCATAATCCAAGTTGTTTTGAATCATAAGCATGATGGCGGCAGCTTGTTTTGATTTTGCTGGATACGCATCTATAGGACGCGCATACATTTGGTAATCAGGACGAAAACGGTACATGTAAATACGCCCGTAAGTATCCAATTCGTTTTTAAATTCAGTGATTAATTTGGCGTGATGTTTTTTGTCAAAATACCTTAGTGCGTTGCGTAGTGCTAGTTTTTTTTCTTCAACAGATAAAATGTCTTTTCGCTTTGGTGCATGATTAATGGAGGCATCATAAGGTTTTACTGAAGGTAATAAAGTAGGGATGCCGTCCAGTATTTGTTCTTGAAATGTCATTTTATGAATATTTTAATTACTACTAATTTGTCCTGTAAATTAGTGTTAACTATGGGAAGCGAATATCTACACGGTGGTAGGTGTTCGCGACTTTAATTCTATATGTCATTAACATAATATCCAAATCTATTTTTTATTAATGGAGTTGGTTGCTTTGTTATATCCGTATGGGCAATGTCTGCATCCGCTTTCGCAACAATAGCCACGTTTTAAGTGGTATTGCTCGGTAAAACAGCGATAACCTTCAGGTGTTAGGTAGTAATCGCCTTCTTCAATGGGGATTATTTTTTTCAATTTTTGCTATTTAGCCAAGAATACACGAATAATTACTTTTAAAAGCTTGTTTTCGGTATATTTATTAATCATAAGATTTGTGAATTCGTGGCAATAAAAACAAAGATACTATTATTTGGATTGATTTTTGAAACCCTTTAAATTATGATTTTTATTTCGAAATATTTAGTACCCAAAGGATATACGGGAATGACCATTTTTCCTTTTGTTTTTTTAAAATCCAAGCCATTGAAAGCTAATCGTGTCTTAATAAACCATGAGAAAATTCATTTAAGACAACAAATAGAATTGTTGATAATACCCTTTTATGTATGCTATATATTCGAATTTTTAATAAGACTAATTCAGTATAAAAAATGGCATAAGGCCTATAAGAATATTTCATTTGAAAGAGAAGCTTATTTCAATGAAAATAATTTAGAATATATCAATAATCGCCCATTATGGGCTTTTTTGAAGTACCTTCGCACGTATGATATTTGAGTTCGAAAATACCGTAAATGAACTGGTAAATCTTCCTAAAGAAACCGGTGTAGAATTATTTATAAAACGTGAAGACCAATTGCATGCGTTTGTGTCTGGGAATAAATACAGAAAACTTAAATACAATCTTCTGCAAGCTGAAAAATCAGGTTTTAAAACCTTATTGACATTTGGAGGGGCGTTTTCAAACCATATTGCTGCTGTATCTTCCGCTGGAAATATTTTGGGTTTTAAAACTATTGGAATTATTAGGGGAGAGGAGTTACGAGATAAGATTTCCGAAAATCCAACCTTAAATTTTGCAAAGGAAAACGGGATGCAATTTAAGTTTGTTTCAAGGGGATTGTATAGAAATAAAACTTCTGATGATTTTTTAAATGAGCTAAAAAACGAGTTCGGAAACTTCTATTTAATTCCTGAAGGCGGGACAAATAGTTTGGCTATAAAAGGTTGCGAAGAAATTTTAACAGATAATGATGAAACTTTTGATTATATCTGTTGTGCAGTTGGAACGGGCGGAACAATTTCAGGACTCATAAATTGTTTAAAACCTAGTCAACAAGTTTTAGGTTTTCCTGCCTTAAAAGGCGACTTTTTACAACAAGATATTAGTAAATTTGCAAGACAAACGAATTGGAAATTAATAAGTGATTATCATTTTGGCGGTTATGCTAAAATAAATGAAGAATTAGTAACGTTTATCAATCAGTTTAAAATAGATTTTGATATACCCTTAGACCCTGTTTATACTGGTAAAATGCTTTATGGAATTATGGATTTAATAGAAAAGAACTATTTCCCTAAGGGTTCCAAAATTTTAGCCATTCACACAGGTGGCTTACAAGGTATAGATGGTATGAACGTGGTTTTAAAAAATAAAAGTTTACCAATAATTGAGTGATTAATTGAGTAATTAAATGAAGAGAATACTGTTGTTATTTTGTTTTGGGTGTTTGCTTTTTAGTTGCAAGTCTAGAAAAGGTATTGTAACTAAAAAACCTAGAGATGCTTCAAAACAAGTAGAAGTAAAACAAGAAGAAAAAGTAACGCCTAAAGTTTACGCTAATAATACCGAGCGTTATATTGATACTCACAAAAGCACTGCGCAACAAGAGATGAGCCTATACGGTATTCCTGCAAGTATAACTTTGGCTCAGGGTATTCTTGAGTCTGGTTCTGGAAAAGGAAGGCTTTCTGTTAAGGCAAACAATCATTTTGGAATTAAATGTCATGAATGGACGGGTAAAAAGATTTACCATGATGATGATAAAAAACAAGAATGTTTCAGGAAATATAAAGATGCTAAATATTCGTTTCGGGACCATTCTTTGTTTCTAACAGAGCGAAAACGGTATTCAAAACTTTTCAAATTAAAAAAGGAAGATTATAAAGGTTGGGCTAAAGGCCTGAAAGCTGCTGGTTATGCAACAGATAGAAAATATCCGCAAAAGCTGGTTAGCTTGATTGAACGTTATGAATTATATGCGTACGATAAGGAAGTTATGGGCGATGACTATGTGAAATATGATAATCCTGTAACGCAAGAACGAACAACATATAAGGTATTAAAAGGAGATACGTTGTATTCCATTTCAAGAAAATATAAAATTACAGTAAAAGAACTTCAAAACATAAACGGTTTAAATGATACAGCTCTTAATATTGGACAGGTATTGGTCGTTAAACCATCATCAAAAAACTAATTCATGATTTATAAGAGAAGCAGTGCGTTGTTTGCTGAGGCAGAAAAAGTAATTCCAGGAGGTGTAAATTCCCCAGTAAGGGCATTTAAAGGTGTTGGCGGAACACCTATTTTTGTTAAAGAAGCCAAAGGCGCTTACTTATATGATGAAGATGGAAACCGTTTAATTGATTACATAAATTCATGGGGTCCTATGATTTTAGGACACGCTTATGCCCCTGTAGTAAATGCCGTTGTTGAAAAAGCTAAGAAAGGAACGTCTTTTGGCATGCCAACAGAAATTGAAACGCAAATAGCAGAATTGGCTGTTTCTATGGTGCCAAATATTGATAAAATCCGTTTTGTGAATTCAGGAACCGAGGCCTGTATGAGTGCCGTGCGTTTAGCTAGAGGCTACACCGGAAAAGATAAAATCATCAAGTTTGCAGGTTGTTATCATGGACATTCAGATTCGTTTTTAATTCAAGCAGGAAGTGGAGCAAGTACTTTTGGAACACCAAATAGCCCTGGAGTAACAAAAGGAACTGCTAAAGATACTTTACTGGCGCGTTACAATGATATTGAAAATGTGAAAGGGTTGATTGATGCAAATAAAAACGAAATAGCCTGTATTATTATTGAGCCAGTTGCTGGTAATATGGGGTGTATTCCTCCCAAAGATGGTTTTTTGAAAGGATTGAGAGATTTATGTGATGCGAATGATATACTGTTGGTTTTTGATGAGGTGATGACTGGTTTCCGTTTAGCCAAAGGCGGGGCGCAACAATTGTTTAATATACATGCTGATATTGTTTGCTTCGGAAAAGTGATTGGTGGCGGATTGCCTGTTGGTGCTTTTGCAGCAAAAAATGAAATCATGAATCATTTAGCACCATTGGGACCTGTTTATCAAGCGGGGACTTTAAGTGGAAATCCGTTGGCCATGGCAGCAGGTTTAGCCATGCTTACGGAATTGAACAATGACGCTGAAATTTTTAATCGATTAGCTAAAAAAACCGAATATCTACATCAAGGAGTTTCTAAAGTTTTAATAGAAAATAATATTACACATACCATTAATAGAACAGGTTCTATGATTTCTGTACATTTTGATGAAGGCCATGTTGTAGATTTTGAAACCGCAGCCAAAGGTAATAATGATACTTTTAAAAAATTCTTTCACGGGATGCTTCACGAAGGTGTTTATATTGCGCCTAGTGCTTTTGAAACTTGGTTTATAACAGACGCTTTGAGTTACGAGGATTTAGACTTTACCATAGCAGCTGTAAATACTGTTTTAAAAACGCTATAAAAGGGGGTGGGTATCAAATAATTATGAGCTAGACCAGAATTGGCTTAGGTTTATGTTACTGTTCCTCGAAAAGATTAACAGGAGATAGGTTCGTAAGATGAAATAATAAAAAAGTGTTTTTACAGGATAATAGTCACAAAAAAACCCATTATATCCTGACCTATTTACTGGATATAATCAATAAAAGTTATTATATGACACGTTGTCCAACATTTGAGGAATTAATAAACCGAAAGACCAATTTTCAAGATTTAGAATTGCTTGTAGACAAGCAATTCAAAAAGACTTAATAAGCGTAAAACAAAAATATTTTAAGAAAAATGCTAAAAAAAGTAAAGTGAAATGTCAAGAATCAGGCGAATATTTAACTTATGAAGAATTAAATGTAGACCATCGACAGCCGAACACTTTTTCTGTAATTGTAGATAGATTTATTGAAATTAAAAAACTGAATGTAAAAGAAATCGAATTATTGCAAATCGAAGGAGGACCAAATGAAATTGCAAATAAAGATTTAAAAACTGAATTTAGAGAATATCATAAAGAAAAAGCGAATTTAAGGTTAGTAAAACGTGAATTAAATTTAAGTAGAACTTATCAAGGAAGATTAGGAAAAACAATAAAGGATTTAACAATTGAATAAAAACTTCATGTCCTGATAGTTATGTCTAATCCTAAAATACTGCTAAATGTTAAAACTAAACTTTTCTTTCAAACCTAAAAACTTTCCCACTTTGCTTTACATGAAAGAATTTACAATTTGAATAATGTATAAATTCGAATTCTAAATCATAATCAAAAGTATCGTCTTCAACAATAAACCTATCATGCACATCAATATTCCCATAGGGTGAGATACGTTTAAAATGATACTCTAAGTTATGTCCTGTTTTATGTAATTCAAACCAAGCACCAGCAGCAATACCAGGTAGCCATTGTGCTTTTTTGTGCAAATCAACTACAGGTTTTGATTCTAAGGTTCCAACAAAATTGACTTTATGGTCTTTCAGTTTATCCAAAAAACAGCGCACATTTTCACTTTTTTGAGAGCCTTTAAATTCTGAAATAACTCCAGTTTCTGAGACTTCATAAGGATGGTTTTCAGTGTCAGCAAGTAACACATTACCAACAGTACTTGGTGTAAACCATTTGGAGTTTTCAAGATTCTTTTTCATTTTAGAATCTGTTACCGAAGCAATCAAAGTATCCGTTACAAAACGCGCACAATTACAGGCGTCTTTTATAAACGCTGCATATCTAATAAAATGCTTTTCTTGCATTTTGGTAATGTGGGTTCGTGCTTTTTTATAATTAACCGCATTACAAATCGAAGCTACTAATTTACCCTCACCATGTGTAAGCTTTGGATGCGTTCCTAAAAATTCTAGAATGTTGTCTAAATTTTTAATGTCATTGTTTTCAATGTCTGCTTTTAAAGGAAAATGTAACTCATTATCTGTATCGCTACCTCGAACTCTTCCATTAGGTTCAGAGGTGATATATCGTCCGAAATCATGATATTCTAAAATGCCTGTTTCTTTATCGATCAATACCAAAGCGGCATGACCTGCTCGTAAATAATTTTTTTTTCCAACCCCAATAAATCGTAAATACGGAGAAAACCATTCTTCAGAAACCATAACAATAGTCTCTGGATATGCCAATGTTAAAATAATACCTGTATTATCCATTGACTACCTGTGGAAGATTGAATGTTTTAGTGGTTACCATCTTGTTTTCAATATTTTTATATCGCATGTCAACATCATTACCTCGTTTTTCAATTTGTGTAATACTTGTTGTTTTTACAAAACCACGATTCATAACTACACCATAATCCATATTATCGGCATCAGCAGTACTATGGAATTCTAATATAGAATCGGCATTTAATTCATTAAACGCTTCAAAATTTTCAAACCATTGCTGACGTTCCTTCATCATCCCTTCAGAATATAATGTAGAAGACGACCATATTCTTGAGTCTTTAGGCAATTCAATAAAATGTTTGTTTTTTCCATCCCAAACCAATTCATAAAACTTTAATGTTGCATTCCAATCCGCAATAACTATGGTAAATGGTTCAATATCTTCAAGATTATAAGCCTCAATGGTTGCAACAATATCATTAGATATCATAAAATCATTAGCCACGATACCTCTACTCTTTCTATAACTCGATTGTCGCTTGTGTTTTTCAAAAGCCCCATTAAGTACACAAACAACTCGATTTTTTTCGCTTACACCAATCCAAGTGCCTCCCATTTTGTCTTTTGGAAACAATAATTTGGTGTTGTCGATAGTATAAAAATCTGGAACTAGTGATACTCTGTCTGGAGCTTCGTCTCGATTTGTGGTTAACACAAAATCATTATTGCCAATGGGGATTATTGTAACTGTACACATATAAAACGTAGTCTTAAAACGCTTTGGCAACTTACAAAAAATAAATAAAATTTAACGCACTTTTAAAAACTGCAAAATTCAAATTATCATTTAATAATTCGTAAATTTGTACCGTGTTTAATGAAAATACAATAATGAAAAACCAATAATCATGGGAAAAGGCTTTTTTAACGTACCAATTGCTATAAACGAACCTGTAAAATCTTATGCTCCTGGGTCACCAGAACGTGATGCAGTACTTAAGACCTACAAAAACATGTTTAATAGTAAAATTGATGTGCCTTTATATATAAACGGTAAAGATGTAACTACTGGAAATACCAGAACGATGTCGCCACCACATGACCATAAACACGTAGTCGGAACGTATCATTTAGCTGAACAAAATCATATTGATGACGCTATTTCTACTGCGTTAGAAGCTCGGAAATCTTGGAGTCAAATGCCTTGGGAGCAACGTGCTGCTATCTTTTTAAAAGCTGCCGAACTTATTGCTGGTCCTTATCGTGCGAAAATAAATGCCGCAACTATGATTGCGCAATCTAAAACCATTCATCAAGCTGAAATTGATGCTGCCTGTGAGTTTATAGATTTCTTGCGTTTTAATGTGCAGTTTATGACGGATATTTACATGGAACAACCAGAAAGCACAAGTGATGCTTGGAATAGAGTTGAATACCGTCCGTTAGAAGGATTTACCTATGCCGTAACCCCATTTAACTTTACTGCTATTGCCGGAAACTTACCAGCATGTATGGCATTAATGGGGAATGTAGTAGTTTGGAAACCCAGTGATAGCCAAGTGTATTCCGCAAAAGTTATTATGGACGTTTTTGAAGAGGCAGGTGTACCTCCCGGAGTAATTAATGTGGTTTTTGGCGACCCGGTTATGATTACCAATAGGGTTATGGCGAGTCCCGACTTTTCAGGATTGCATTTTACGGGTTCAACGTTCATCTTTAAAGAACTTTGGAAACAAATAGGCGACAACATACACAATTATAAAACCTACCCACGCATAGTTGGTGAAACAGGCGGAAAGGATTTTATTGTTGCACATAAATCAGCTAATGTGAAACAAGTAGCCACTGCTATAGTTCGTGGTGCTTTTGAGTTTCAAGGTCAAAAATGTAGTGCTGCATCCCGTGCATATATTCCAAAGAGCCTATGGAGCGATGTGAAGAATTATGTTTTAGAGGATTTAAAATCATTTAAAATGGGGTCTCCCGAAGACATGAGCAATTTCATAACTGCCGTAATCCATGAGGGTTCATTTGACAAGCTAGCAAAATATATTGATGGCGCAAAAGCTGATACCGATGCGGAAATTATTGCTGGCGGGAATTACGATAAGAGCAAAGGTTACTTTATAGAACCAACGGTTATTCTAGCTAAAGATCCAAAATACACCACCATGTGCACGGAGTTATTTGGCCCAGTGATTACTATTTATGTTTATGAAGATAATGACTATGTAGAAACATTGCAATTGGTAGACGGCACCAGTGAATATGCCCTTACAGGTGCTATTTTAGCTAAAGACCGATATGCGATTACTCAAGCTACGGAAGCATTACAAAACAGTGCCGGTAACTTTTATATTAACGACAAACCAACAGGAGCCGTAGTTGGTCAGCAACCATTTGGTGGTGCTCGAGCATCGGGCACGAACGACAAAGCAGGAAGTGCGCAAAACTTATTAAGATGGGTGTCCCCACGATTGATAAAGGAAACGTTTGTGACGCCTACAGATTACAGGTATCCGTTTTTGGGGGAATAAATAATCCGCAAAACAAGCTCTCAAGAAATCAAACTAGATTGAGAATAAAATGAGTGTAAAAAAATCCTTCATGTTAAATTAATTTGAAGGATTTTTTTAATACCTTAATATCATATTTCAAAATAAATAATCATGGTAAAAAAATACATTTTAGGATTACTATTATTTCCTGTTATTGCTTATACGCAACCTGGTACTGAAAGCGCAGTTACCATAATAAACTCGACACTTACTCACCAAGGTTTTGGTGAGACTATGGCTCATGCTGGAACAGCAGAATATAAAATTTATTACGATAATGTTGATGGTGTTTTAGACAAACCCATTTTTATTTTGGACGGTTTCGACCCTGGGGATTCCAGAGGTATTACTGCATTATATAATTCATTTTATAATGCTCCAACAACAGATAACATGGTGACTGAAGTTAGAAATGAAGGTTATGATTTAATAATTGTGAATTTTCCATCTTACACAAGTTCTACCGATGGCACAACTTTAATTGATGGAGGAGCCGATTTTATACAGCGAAATGCTTATTCTGTAATCGCATTGCTACAACTCATTAACGGCATGACAGACGCTACAAGCGAAAATGTTGTGATTGGAGCAAGTATGGGTGGGCTCATTGCCCGATATGCTTTAAGCTATATGGAGCAAAATACGATTACTCATGATACACGATTATATATCTCTTTTGATTCGCCACATCAGGGTGCCAATATTCCGATTGGTATACAATATTTATTTAATTATATGGTAAATGGTGTTGGTTTAACTGCATTTCAATCTGGTTTAAATGATTTAGATAGTGCCGCTGCAAAGCAAATGTTAGTCGATCATTATTTAGCTCATGTTGGAGGAGATGGTATTTCACAAGCAGGTTCTAATCTGCCAATGGGAGCTCCTAATTTTAGAGATGCATTCCAGTCAGAGTTAAATGCGATGGGTTTTCCACAAACCGTACGTAATGTAGCCATGATAAATGGCAGTGGCTTAGGAGCAACTTCAGGCTCTGCAGGAGCCAACGTTATTAATCATACATTTGTAACAACCCTATTACCAATTATCATAAATCTCAACTTTGCACCAGTTGCTGCGCAATCAAATACTGCCGTATCTGTGGGCACAATACTTGGCACTTATACCGCAATTGCCGAATCCCCAATATTTACGGACGGTGTTGATAGTTCGCCAGGTGGGACCACAAACTTAAATACGCTTAGCGGAGATGGAAGTAATGCAACTCTTAACGAATTTGTTGCTAATTTAACTGAAACTGAATATTGTTTTATCCCTACCGTTAGTAGTTTAGCAATGGCTTCAACTAACAATTGGTATACATTGCCTGATAATACTACACCTTTTGCAAACACATATATTCCAGATACAAATGAAGGACATGTTATGGTTACCAATGGCAATGTGGCTTTTGCTTTGTCTGAAATTAGAGAAGAAAACTTAAGTAGTACTGATTTCTTAGCGGAACAAATGGTTAAACTCAGTTTAAACCCTATTAGCAACTCGCTTGTTTTGTTGAATAGTTCGTATCAAACACAAGCTCAAATTTCTATTGTGGATATTACCGGTAAGTTGGTATTTCAAAATAAAATAGAGCTGCAAGAGCGCACAAACATTCCTTTAAGTTTATCCTCTGGATTGTATATACTCGATGTGAGAGCTGAAAATATGTCTTTATTAAAAACAAAGTTAGTGGTGAAATAAAATTTAAACATGTCCTTCCAAATAAAATGAACTCTCTGTATTCAAAGGGGGGGGATAGTCGTTCTTTCTGGGGCTGAAGATATCAATTTTAGACATTATTCAGATTACGATTTGGAAGGTACTTTAGAGATTTGTGAAGTTAAGGTTTATTACGCCAATATTTCTGCTATTTCGTAACTTGGTTTTTTATTTTTAAACTCAAATAATTTGGTGTAATCCATAATATTTGAAACATTATCCATGTTACATAAAAGTTTAACCACTTCTGATAATCCATTAAACAAGCTATCTTTATTTGTTGGGTTTTGTGGTTTGTTGTTTTTATAATGAAGTGGAAGTTTGTAACCACATGCCTTTAAAAAAGTGGCTTCAATCTGTAATAATTCCAGAGGAGTATAACCATTAAATTTACGTCCTAAGTTTTGATGAACAATACCAACATAATTTAATTTTAGGTCACCATGAAGGTCTGAAAGGTGTTTCCAGCTATCCTTATTATCCAAAATATTACCGACTGCACATTGCTTACAACATTCTGGGTGTAATGTGTTATTATGAAAAGCAACATATAGTTTTTTTAAAGCCTGCTCTAAGCGAATGGGAGTTTTCATCTTTTTTTGTTATTAAATTACAAAAAATAAAATTGAATGATAAAAAATATTGAAATGGAAGTGTTAACTTTAAAATAAATCCTATTCCATTTCAAATTTTTTATAAGTTCTCTGTTCGTATTTCTTGAACTCTTCTATCAAGGAAACACCCCTGTGCAAAGCTTTCATTTGGTTAAGAATTTAGAAAATTCAAATATATCGCCTCGGTACAAACTAAATAAAGACAGCATTCTTCCAGTTTCCAATGACGAATTTGGGAGTTCTAAATTTGTAAGGTTCAAATGATTTTTAAATTTTTTATGCTCACATTTTATGTTTTCGCCGATGTAGTAATAATGAACAATAAATTCGATCAAAGTGTTAGTCTGTCAGTTCTAAAAGAACTGTTTTGCCTTTATCTGTATTACTTAAACTAAGATGTTTTTTTGCAAGCTCTAAATTCCCTTCTTTTAAATAGGCTAATCCTAAGTAAAAATACGCATCATTTAAAAATACAAAATTATCTTCTGCTTCTACTGAGCGTTCCAAAAAAGGAATGGCTTCAATAATATTTTTATTTGCTAAGTGAGCAACTCCTAAAAAATAATTTATAGTATCATTTTCAGGTTTGTTTTCGCTTAAAATTTGCCATTTATCAATAGCCGTTTTATAATCACCGTGTTTGTAATTTACCATAGCGTCGTAAAAATCAAAATTATCTGCACTACTCATGGTGGTTGGTAATCCTGGGGCTGGTTTAAAATACTTGTTATAGAGGCTTCTGTTTGGGATATTACTAAAAAACCAAATACTACCAACAGCTATAACAATTGCAGCCGCAATAGCTATTTTACTATAGTTTAAGAAAGGTTTTTTTTTTGATGAAGATTGTTGTGTTTTTAATTCTGGAATATTTTCATGAAAGTTGCCTAACTGTGGCTTCAAAGACTTTGTTTCTGTGTCAAGAAGCATGGTTTTAATGTCTTCAACTTGAGCTTTGAATTCTGCATCAATTTTAAGATAGTCATTAAAATCTTTCAATTCTTTAGCATCCATAGTCCCATTGACATAGCGCTCTATGGCTTCAAACAATTCTTGTGGTATGTCGCTATTGTTATTCAACTTTTAATTATTTTGAGGGTAAAAAAGTAGCGCATAATTTTCCCATCCATATGTGTTTTTTTATTCGTGCTGTTGTTTCTTCAATATTAAATTTTGTTGCGTACTCTCT
This sequence comes from Algibacter agarivorans, assembly GCF_039543245.1. Lineage (NCBI taxonomy): Bacteria > Pseudomonadati > Bacteroidota > Flavobacteriia > Flavobacteriales > Flavobacteriaceae > Algibacter > Algibacter agarivorans. The sequence goes on along the minus strand of NZ_BAABJJ010000001.1, from coordinate 65,670 downwards.
CAAGGATTTCTTGTCAAAATAGATTCGACTAATTAGTTGTTTGTATGGTTGTCCCATAATTTAAACCGAAAAATTATAAGAAAAATACAATTATTTCATGCTAATACAAATACAATGCTATTAAAGGATTAATAATTCGTTTATCTACTTCGTGTCATTTGTTTTTAATTGCTTTAGTTTGTGTTTAAGGTTTTTTTTAAGACAACGGAATTAAACTAAAATGTAATCAATTTTTTTGTAAAATCAGTTTTCAACCTCTTTATTCATCCCTTTTTTAAGGGTTGTAGTGTCGTCCGTCAGTAGGTTTGTAAAGCGGGTTTTTGATAATGTATAGAAACAGGTTAAAAATGTCATAAACACTTCAACTTTTATATTAAATTTGCATTATGAGCAAACCACTTACAGAACAAGAATTACATAATCTAGCCATGAATCATGTTGGTAAAGACTTAGAACAACGTGGTTTTGAGTTTATTGCCGTAAATAGCAAGCTTAAAAAACATCCACAGTTTGTGTGTATGGATAAAACTAAGCAATACTATTTTGTGATTGTGCGCGCCATAATATTACCCGAAAACCCAAATAATTACGACGTGGTTTGGATGGAAAGTTTTAAAAAGCATGCTCGAGAAAATGATGCCAAAGTGCTATATGCAGGGGTTGGAATTGGAAGTGTTGATGGTGCCGAACAGCCTATTTATCTTGATGAGGAATATTTATTAGAATATAATGGTATTCAGGTATTAGAAACAAATTTGAATTAGGATTCCATGCTAAAATCAAAATATAAATCATTTCGAACAAAAGGAGAATTCACATTATTTTTAATGAAGAGTTTTGTCTTATGGTTATTCGTTTTGTCAGTTTTTGTTTCTTGCGAAAAAGAACAACGCAAAAATATTAAGCTTTCGGGAACCGTTTTCGGAACAAGTTATTCCATTATTTATGATTCTAAAGTTAATTATGAAACGCAATTTGATAGTTTGTTCTATGTTATTAATAAATCGATGTCTACCTATCAAGCAAACTCAGATATTTCAAAATTGAATAGGAATGAAAGCAATGTTGTAGATGATCATTTTATTAAGGTTTATGAAACATCTAAAACCATTCATAAGGCAACTGAAGGGGCTTTTGATCCTACAATAGGAGCGGTTGTTAATGCATGGGATTTTGGTCCTGAAGAAAAAATAATGAATTTGAATAAGCTTAAAATTGATAGCTTAATGATGTCTGTTGGTTTTAATAAAGTGCAACGTATTCAAAATAGAATTAATAAACCAAGTGGGACTTTTATTGATTTTAATGCCATAGCAAAAGGCTACGGTGTTGATGTTATTGGAGCGTATCTAGAATCTCAAAAGGTTAGAAATTATTTAGTTGAAATTGGTGGCGAAATTCGAGTTAAGGGCAAAAATACCGAAAAGCAATTGCCTTGGAAGGTAGGTGTAGAGAGCCCAAATTTTGATGAGAAACAATCTATCTTAAAGACTGTTAGCTTGCATGATGAAGCCATGGCAACTTCTGGAACGTATAGAAAATTTAAGATTGATGAAAATGGCAATCGTTATGCTCATATTATCGATGCCAAAACTGGCTATCCAAGTAAAACTAATCTATTAAGTATTTCGGTAATTGCTGAAAATTGTATGACAGCAGACGCTTATGCCACTGCTTTTAAAGCTATGGGCGTTCAAAAAGTAAAATCATTTTTAAAATCGCATCTAGAACTTAAAGTGTTTTTGATTTTTGAAAATAACAAAAAAGAATTGGAAACCGTATCATTTAATAACTTCCCTGAAAGTTAAATGTGTACTATTTATGTACTACAGGAATAACCTCTCCCTTAGCTAAACAGTACTTGGTAATATCTACTTCGGAAAGTTTTGAAGTGTAATCAACTGCTTCAACCTTGAAACCGATACTTCGAAGTTTGTCAAAATAATCTAAACCATAAACCCGAACATGGTCATACTGTCCAAAGATTTTGGCACGTTCTTTTTTATCAGTAATCGTATTATCTTCAAAGGTTTTTTCTCGGGATAAATCTTGAGGGATTTGAAATATGCCCATACCACCAACTTTCAAAACACGATACAATTCTTGCATGGCTTTTGTATCGTCTGGAATGTGTTCTAAAACATGGTTGCAAAAAATAATATCGTAACTATTATCTTCAAAAGGTAGATTGCAAATATCTGCTTTTACATCTGCAATTGGAGATTCTAAATCGGTAGTTGTATAATCTAAATGGGTTAATTTTTTAAAACGTTTTAAAAAACATTGTTCAGGTGCAAAATGAAGTACTCTAAGTGTTGTTTCGAAAGCTTTCGGGGTTGTGTCGGTATCTTTTGAAAAGAAGTTTGTTTCATTCTGAAGATACAACCATAATAATCTATGGCGCTCTAATGAAAGGGTAGAAGGTGATAGCACATTATGTCTTTGTTTTCCATATCCGTAAGGTAAAAACGTTTTAAAGCTTTTTCCATCAATAGGGTCAGTGAATGTATCTCCTTTAAGAAAAAATGCTAAAATAGGACGTACTAAATAACTTAACCTGATTAATAAAGGTCTGGGGACTGAATTTAATATGAACTTGAAGAGTTTTTTCATAGTTGTACACCGAGATTCGCAGAGAGACACAGAGGCTCACAGAGTTCTTACTCAGTTGAGTTTATGAATCGTTTAATCCCGTTTTTTAAAAGTTTAGTATTAAAGTTGATCAACAATCCTAAAGGGTAATTACCTAGTTTCATATATGTTAAGATTTGAGCATAGTGGACATCGGTAAATTTCTCTACAGTTTTTAATTCTATTTTCAATGAGTAGATCAATTCTGTATCCTTGATTTAACTTTAAATCTTTGTAGATGATAGGTCGTGAAACTTCTTTTTGAACTGAATATCCAATAGATTTTAATTCGTAATACAAACATTCTTGATAAGCAGATTCCAACAAGCCAGGGCCAAGTGTCTTATGAACATCAATAGTGGCTCCAATAATATTTTCTGTAATCTTGTTATACATTAATGTTTTTTAATAGAAGTTGAGAATTCTCTGTGTCTCTCTGCGAATCTCAGTGTAATGACTATAATATCAAGGCTTTTTGACGAAACTCATCCTCCTCATTAGAAATAATTCCCAATGCCTCATAAATATATGCAAAGGTTGATAGCAATTCAGGTTTACCATCAACAAGGGCTACATCGTGCTCGAAATGTGCAGATGGTTTATTGTCTAAAGTAGTAATTGTCCAACCATCTCTATGTTGTTTAATACGATGTGTTCCCATATTAATCATAGGTTCAATAGCGACAACCATGCCTTCAACAAACTTTTTGCCTTTGCCACGTTTTCCGTAATTTGGCATTTCTGGGTCTTCATGCATTTTACTGCCTAACCCATGTCCAACTAATTCTCTTACTACGCCATATCCATGGTCTTCGCAATATTTTTGGATAGCATAACCTACGTCTCCCACGCGATTATTGGCCTTAAATTCTCTTATTCCAACGTATAATGATTCTTTAGTGACTTGAAGCAATTTTTCGGTTTCAGTAGCAATTTCCCCAACAGCAAAAGTGTATGCATGATCGCCATAAAACCCATTTTTAAGCGCACCACAATCAATGGAAATAATGTCACCTTCAATCAAAGGGTCTTCATTTGGTATACCATGAACTACTTGTGTATTAGGACTCATACATAGCGTATTAGGGAAATCGTATAAGCCTAAAAAGCCTGGTGTGGCACCATGGTCTCTTATGTGTTCTTCAGCAATTTTATCTAACTGAAGTGTAGTAACTCCTGGTTTTATTGCCTTTGCAACTTCTCCTAGTGTTTTAGATACAATTAATGCACTTTCGCGCATTAACTCAATTTCTTCTTTTGTTTTTACTATAATCATACTTGAAAAATATTGGCAAAGATACTTAATTTTAGCAATTGTTTTTTTAGCTGTTTTTATGACTTTTGACATTTTTTTTCATATTTGAAATGAATAGTTTTGGTAAACTAAATTAAGGACGATGTATCAGGTTGTAAATCTAGAAGACGCAGTTAAGGTCATAAAAAGCAATGATAGGGTTTATGTTCAAGCTGCCGCTGCTGCTCCTCAGTTATTAATGAAAGCTATGTCTGATAGGTATGAGGAACTTCAAAATGTTGAGGTTTGTCATTTGCATGTTGAAGGAGAAGCACCTTATGCTAATCCTGAATTACGTGATAGCTTTCATGTAAATTCTTTTTTCATTGGAAATAATGTCCGTCATACATTAGCTGCTGGCAATGGGTCTTATACTCCCGTTTTTTTAAGCGAACTTCCTTTATTGTTCAAAAGGAATATTTTGCCATTGGATGTCGCTTTAATTCATGTTTCGGTTCCAGATAAACACGGGTATTGCTCATTAGGGGTTTCGGTAGAAGCAACTTTAGCTGCAATTGATAATGCTAAAATTGTAATAGCACAGGTAAATGAACAGATGCCAAGAACTCATGGAGATGGAATTATTCATTTTACTGAAATTGATTTGTTTGTAGCATGTAACGAACCTATACCAACGCATATTTATGGAAAACCCAGCATTATAGAAGATAAAATTGGCGATTATATTGCCAATTTGATTGAGGATAGAAGTACTTTGCAAATGGGAGTTGGAAACATACCAAATGCCGTATTATCGCGACTTACAAATCATAAAGATTTAGGGTTACATACTGAAATGTTTTCTGATGGTGTTATTGATTTAATTCTAAGCGATGTCATAAACGGAAATTATAAAAGTATTAATCCAGGGCGTGCTTTAACAACATTTATAGCAGGATCTAAGCGTTTATATGACTATATAGATGATAATCCATTTATAGAAATGCGCGCTTCAGATTATGTCAATGATGTTTCGATTATTAAGCAAAATCCCAGAATGGTGGCAATAAATTCTGCTATTGAAGTGGATGTTACTGGTCAGGTTTGTGCAGACTCTTTAGGTGCAAAAATGTATTCAGGAGTTGGTGGACAAATGGATTATATAAGAGGAGCTTCTTTAAGCGAAGGCGGTAAGGCTATTATAGCATTGCCTTCTGTTACTAAAAAAGGTATTAGTAGAATTGTACCATCGTTAAAACCGGGAGCTGGCGTGGTTACAACAAGGTCTCATGTACATTATGTGGTTACAGAATATGGAGTTGCTAATTTGTATGGAAAAACAATTAAAGATCGAGTAAAGGCGTTAGTTAACATTGCACATCCTGATCATAGAGAATCTATTGATAAGGGCTATTTTAATTTAATATAATATTAAGCTATTTAAAGAAACTGAATAACCCTTTTTTCTTTTCCGGTATAGGTGGCGTTGAGTTTGTTAGCAATTGATATATTTCGCCCCAGCCATAAAAGCCACCAATATTTCTATCGTCAATAAATAAATCGGCATTAATTTTTCTGCTCACCTCATTACTGTATTCTTCTTCTGGGAAACTACTATTTACAGCATAAAAATGAATGTCGTTATCTTCACAAAATTTTACAGCTTCATCTAATCTATGACCAGATCTGTACGTCCATAAAATAAGGCGATGCCCTTCGGATTGAAGTTTTTTTAAAGTTTCGAACGCAAACAAGATAGGCTTACCTATTCTCGGGTAGGCATCCTCTACAATAGTACCATCAAAATCGACTGCAATTATCAGCGTATCACTAAAATTCATTTAAATCAAAGACTTGAGTTGAATGCAAAATTAAACAATTTATTTTTTGATAATTATACTAGTGGATGCTGTGTCATGGCTTCCGGTTGTTCTACGCCCATAAGTTTTAAAATGGTCGGGGCCATATCTCCTAATAGGCCATCTTTTATAGTCTCTAATTCATTGTCGATTAAAATAACTGGAACAGGATTTGTTGTATGCGCCGTATTTGGCGAGCCATCTGGGTTTATCATAGTTTCGCAGTTTCCATGGTCGGCAATAAGAAGTGTGGTATAACCATTTTCAAGAGCTGTGGTTACTACGTCTTTTACGCACTCATCAACAACTTCGCAGGCTTTTATTGCAGCTTCCATAACTCCAGTATGTCCAACCATATCACCATTTGCAAAATTTAAACAAACAAAATCTACATCCCCTTTTTCTAATTCAGGAATTAATGCATCACGTAATTCGTAAGCGCTCATTTCAGGTTTTAAATCGTATGTGGCAACCTTAGGGGAATTTCTTAAAATTCTTTTCTCTCCTTCAAAAGGGGCTTCTCTTCCGCCAGAAAAGAAAAATGTAACATGAGGATATTTTTCTGTTTCAGCAATTCTGATTTGTTTTTTTTTGTTTTTTTCTAAAACTTCACCTAAGGTTTCTGTTAAATTTTCTTTGTTGAAAATAACGTTAATATTCTTATAGGTATCGTTGTAATTTGTGAGCGTTACGTAATGCAAATTAAGTTTATGCATATTTTGTTCGTGGAAATCGGTTTGCGATAAAGCTTCCGTTAATTCACGTCCACGATCTGTTCTGAAATTGAAAAAGATAACTACATCATCATCTTTAATATTAGCTACGGGGTTACCAGAATCATCAATCATTATGATTGGTTTAATGAATTCATCTGTAATATCATTATTGTAATGTTTTTGGATAGTGTCTGTAACATTGGTGGATTTTTCTCCAACACTATTAACCATACCATCATAGGCTAGTTTTACACGTTCCCATCGTTTATCTCTATCCATGGCATAATATCTTCCAGTAACGGTTGCCAATTTGCTATTGGTTTTTTCTAAATGACTTTCTAATTCTGTTAAGAAACCATACCCAGCTTTTGGATCTACATCGCGTCCATCTGTAAAGGCATGAACATACGTGTTAGTTAGTCCAAAATCGTTAGCAGCATCTAGTAAGCCGTATAAGTGATTGATGTGAGAGTGTACACCGCCATCACTTAATAGTCCTAAAAAATGAACATCCTTATTATTAGTTTTCGCATAATTAAAAGCATCAACTAAAACTTTCTCTTGATTAAGTGTTTTGTTTTTAACAGCTAAATTAACTTTAACCAAATCTTGATAAACAATTCTACCTGCACCTAGATTCATGTGGCCGACTTCGCTATTTCCCATTTGACCTTCTGGTAAACCAACATGTAAACCATCCGTTCGTAAAGTAGCGAATGGGTATTTTTTATATAAAGTGTCTATAAAAGGTGTATTGGCATGATCGATTGCAGAAACTTTTGGGTCTGGAGAATTGCCCCAACCATCAAGTATCATTAAGATGACTTTTTTGTTCATTTTGTTAAAATTTTAATATTCAACAAAGATAGCTAAGTTTAATAAAATAAGCTTAAAAATATACTTGAAATACCCCGATATTCAAGGCTTTTTATGATTTTTTAATAAAGCAATCATTTCGTTAATGTTATGTAAATTAAACGTTAAAAATGTGTTATAAATCATTTTTTCTGTAACGAATTAAAATTATTATCGTCTCTTTAGTATATCAAAAAACGTAAATCAATAATCAAATTAAAATCTTTCATCATGAAAAAAACAATCATTATTTCCGCAATCGCATTATGCTTTTCAATGGTATCTGTAAATGCTACCCCAGTAAATCCAACTGTTAAAAATTACGATGTAGAAACGTATTTTAAAGTAAACTCATTTTGTGTTTCCATAGCAAAAGGTGATTTAGAAACTGTACAAAAACTGATTAGCAGAGGTGCAGATGTTAATGCTAAATCCGATGGGATGACACCTGCAATGTATGCCGCAAAATTTAACAGAGTTGAAATTTTAAAATTGTTAATAGAACAAGGAGCTAATTTAAAAGTGAAATCTGATAAAAAGATGACAGCAGCTAAGTACGCAGAATTACATGGAGCTACAGATGCAGTTGTAGTTATAGAAGCGGTATTAGCAAAATCTAAAAAGAAAAAATAATTATAAACGTATCATAATTATTTTGAGTTAGTCACTCGTAAAAGCCTTGTTTTTAAGGCTTTTTTTATTTTACTGATTTTTATATTTCTCAATAGCTTCATGAATTTTTTCTATGCGATTATCAGGGTCTGGGTGTGTGCTTTGCATTTCCGGAACTCGATTTGGTCCAGCCGCTTGTTTTAAGATTTCCATAACGCCAATCATGGCTTCTGGGTTGTAACCTGCTTTAAGCATAAAGCGAACACCTAAATCATCACTTTCTAATTCATCATCGCGTCCATTTGTTAACAAGGTGTTTTGACCAATACCACTAACTAAACCACCCATATCCGCGCCAACAGATCCAGCTGTTGTTAATCCTTGCCAGTATTCACTTTCGGCAATACGTTCTGCACTATGACGGCCTAATACATGTCCAACTTCATGGCCTAAAACACCAGCTAATTGATCCTCGTTTTCTAATTTAGAAAATAAGGCGTATGTTATAAATATTTGTCCACCGGGAAGCGCAAAAGCATTAATGGTATTTGGGTCTGCTAATAAATGAAACTCATATTTATAAGGTGTTTCTCTTGCTATACTATTGTTTACTAATTTGTTTCCAACGTTATCAACTAAAGCTTGATATTGGTTATTAGAATGCAGGCCACCATGTTGTTGGGCCATTTGCGGAGCACTTTGTAAACCAATGGCAATTTCCTTATCTGGAGTCATAGATATGGTTTGGGTTCTACCTGTATATGGGTTTACTTCTTGCTGGCTACATCTTTTGAAAACAAAAAATAAGGCAATGGCTGCACCGATTAGTAATCTGACTTTTAGATTTTTCCCTCTCATCTTTAAAAATTTATAATAACTAAAATTACAAAAAAATAGCTTATAGTTATTAGACCCATTTTTGACATAAAGTCACTCAAAAATAGGATGTAGATCTTATAATTTCTTGTACATAGCATAATGTAAGCCTATGTTTTTAATATCAAATGGTTTCCCTATAATTTTATACTCGGATTTTTTATAAAAATTAACAGCAACTTCTCGGGCATTGCACCATACTATCTGAATGTTTTTAGTTTTCAACAAGGTTTCACCATGACTTAAAATAAGGTTTCCTATGCCTTTGCCTTGATATTCTTTTAAAATGGCCATTCCTCTTAGTTGGTATTGGGGTGTTTCAGAAATATCAATGCGATTATTTTTAAAAAAGGAACAAATGCCTACTAATTTTACTTGATCAAATAAGCCTAAATGTATGGTGGTTTTAAAGTTATCCCCATCAAAAATGCAAGATTCCATAGGCATTCCAGATCTTAGAACAGGATGCCGAACCTGATGTGTATCTTCAGGGTTTATTAACTTTATTTTGTAATTTGAAGTTTTAATAAGATGAATATTATACATGTTACAAGTCAAACTTAAACATTATTTTTAAGGAATTAATTATCTTCACTTAAAATTTATTTATGGCTTTTGCATTTAAAATTATAGAAAAAGAACATATAGATTCAGTTATACCTTTAGTTCAAAAGTTGAATGGGAATCAAGTTTCTGATGCTGTTATGAAACAGCGTTTTTCTGAAATGATTACCCAAAATTACGAATGTGCTGTTATTTATGATGGTGATAAACTAATAGGTGTTTGTGGTTTATGGTTTTGCACAAGGCACTATTCTGGAAAAAGTGTAGAGCCAGATCATGTTTTTATAGATGATGGCTATAGGAGCAAAGGTTTAGGGAAGCTGTTTTTTGAATGGATTTACAATTATGCGCTAAGTAAAGGTTGTGAAGCGGCAGAGTTAAACACTTATGTGAGCAATGGGTCATCTCATAAATTTTATTTTAATGAAGGTTTTAAAATATTAGGGTATCATTTTTTGAAAAAGTTATGATTTTTTCTTGCAGGTAAATAAACAGTTTATATATTTGCAGCCGATTATTGCGAGAGTAGCTCAGTTGGTAGAGCGTCAGCCTTCCAAGCTGAATGTCGCCGGTTCGAACCCGGTCTCTCGCTCAAAAAGGTTTCACGTAAAGTGAGACCTTTTTTTATGCAGAATGGTTTGGATTACGGGCAGGAATTATTGTTGGCTGATAGGCTTGCATGAGTGATAGAAGTGGAAAACTCGCAGTAATCCTTATGGCCTGCCGGCCGAGATTGCGAGGATTTGGAACCCTTTGACTCCGCTCAGGATAAACTTCTAGCCCGACCCTAGATACCCAAATTATTTTGCTATTTTAAGTGGTTTAATTCTATTCCGGAATCAACTTCATACGGTGTTTTGTTGTATTCAAAAATCCTAGCAGTCAAATGCCCTTTTAAAATAATAGAATCATTTTTTACGAGCAGCCAGCTTCCTTCTCTTAGACCAACAACAGGCTGCGTATTAAAATAATGGAATTCTTTTATTCTAGTTTCTCTGGTTTCGCCCTTGTGTTTACTAGTGGTGTCGGGGTCTAAATAATGCGGATTAATATTGAAGGGCACTAAGGCCAAGGCATTAAAGCTTGGTGGGTAAACAATAGGCATATCATTCGTGGTTTTTATATTTAAGCCACAAATATTACTGCCAGCACTGGTTCCTAGATAGGGCGTTCCATAAAAAACAACCTCTTTTAACGGTGCAATTAAATGATTTTTGTGTAATTGGTTTGTTAATACAAAGGTATTACCACCACCTACAAAAATAGCTTCGGCATTTTTTATGGCTTCTATAGGGTTTTCAAAAGTATGAAGCCCATTGACTTTTTTATCGATTTTACCAAAAGCAGTGCTTGCTATTTCGGTATAATCATCATGTGAAATACCGCTAGGTCTAGCATAGGGAACAAAAAGAATAGTGCTTGCCTGTTCAAAAAACACTTTTAAGTCGGCCATTATATAGTCTAAATACCCACTTCCGTGAATGGTCGATGTGCTTGCAATTATAATATTTCGCATAATATTTGTGTTTTCAGCGTAAAGCTAATTAAATTTTCATCTGTTTTGTTTTACAAATAGAAATTAAAGTAGTAATTTGAAGATAAAAACCACCATGAACAAATTTATCTTCTTTTTAGCTTTTTTAACGACGCTTAGTACAATTTCCCAAAACATTACTAGAATTGAAGTTTCTGGAAAAATTATTGTTGAAGGCAATGATATTTCAGGGATAACAATTTTTAATACCTCGTCAAATAAAGGAACCATATCCGACGATAAAGGAGAATTTAAATTGCAAGTAACACTAAATGATATTATTGAAGTTAGTGCGCTACAATATCAAAACATTAGTTTTAAGGTTAATGAAGCTATCATTAAATCTAAAAGAATGAAACTTTTTTTAATTGAAGAAATTAATAGATTAGATGAGGTTATAGTATTGCCAAAAGGATTATCTGGAAACTTAAAAAAGGATGTGGCCGTTACAGAGCCTTTCAAGCCTAAGTTAGATGCTTTGTATTTTGGTGTTAAGCATAGTGCGGAGTATGATTTTGAAAAAGATTATAAGACAAAAGTGAAAAATATTGCTATGAGTTCTGAGCGCCAAACCATGATAAACGGACTTAATATCGTTAACGTAGTAGATCAATTGTTGCTTCCCTTGTTTAGGTCTGGAGTAAAAGATAAAAAGAAAGCTGGCATACCCGAAGTACCTATTGAGTCTATAAAATATTATTTTGGTTCGGAATTTTTAGTTGATAATTTCAGTATTCCAGAGCATCGTGTTGAGGAATTTATTAGGTTCGTAGAAAGAGACGATTTCGATTTTTCTTTACTTAACTACGGAAAAGAAATGGAGTTTCTTGAACTTCTAAATAAAAAAAGTCTTGAGTTTTTAAACGCTAAGGGGTAAGCGTGTTTTTAACAAAAGCTTAAAAGCTATTTACATTTTCTTTAAGATATGAAATACGTTCTTTGATGTTCTAATGACATCAAATTGAAACGCTTATTCTTTATTTTTACACTTGTATTACTATCACTTTATGCAAATAGTCAATCTATTGAAATATCTGGTAAGGTTGAAAGCCTATCTAATGTTGAAAACATTCACGTTATCAATAAAACACAACAACTATTTGCGACTACAGATAAAAGGGGGGTATTTGTTATTACAGCAAAATTGAATGATACACTTATCTTTTCGTCAATACAACACCAAGTAAAAAACATAATACTTACCAAACAAATGATTATTGATAAAGTTGTTTATATAAAATTAGAAGAACAAATTAATGTATTAGATGCTGTTACCGTTGGAAAAGTACTAACGGGCAATTTAATGTCCGATATTAAAAATACAGAAGGCGATCCTCCCATTGATTTTTTTGACGTTGGAATTCCAGGTTATCAAGGTAAGCCTGCAACACAAAGTGAAAGACGATTAAGCGAAGCAGGAGAGTTTAAACCAAAAATGCTTTTAGGTTTTTTAGGAGGAGGGATACCTCTAAATCCCATATTAAATGGAATTAGTGGCAGAACTAAAATGCTTAAAAAACGAGTGGCAATTGAAACTAGGGAAGAATTGATGCTTAGTATAAAAGCACGATTATCAAAGGATTTTTTAGCATCAAACCCGTTAAAAGATGATTTAGTAGCAGACTTTTTTTATTTCTGCGCAGACGATCAGAACTTTCTAAAGCACTGTAAAAACCAAACCGATTTTAAAATCTTAATTTTTTTAAGAATGAAATATAAGCAGTACAAGGAAAATTTTAATCAAAAATAATTTCTGCAAGCTTGAATTTTAGGTTACCTTTTAAGTTTTCATTTCAATGCAGAATTGGTATTGCTTCGGTGAAATCGGGAATCGAGTAAAGACTAATATTTTTGGAATGCTTTTTGAAACATAGTTAACAAAATAATTACTTTAGCAAAAAAAAACAGGAATGAAACCATTAAAGGTATTTTTAATACTTGTCGTATTACCACTTTTTGCCTTTACAAGTATGCATAAATACTATATAAGCGTTACTCAAATAGATTATATTGAAGAGAAACAATCTGTCCAAATCACATCAAGAATTTTTATAGATGATTTTGAAAGGTTGTTGAGAGAGCGTTATGATGAAAGCATCACGTTAGCAGAAGACGATGAACCAGCAATTGTAGATTTTTATATTGAGCGCTATTTAAGCGATAAAATTAAGATCAAGATTAATAATGAAGATGCGAATTTTATTTTCATCGGAAAAGAATATGATGCTGATATTATGCGTTGTTACTTAGAAATAGAAGATGTGAAAAAAATAAATACTTTTGAAATCACAAATCAAGTATTGTTCGATTTATTTGAAGAGCAGCAAAATATAGTTAAAACAAAAATTAACTCCAAACAAAAAAGCTTTATACTTATTCCCCAAAATGCTAATGCCGTGTTAAAGTTTAATTAAATTAAAGTTAATTGCCTATAGAAATTATTACTTTCGATCACTTTTTGTAACAATCTTTTAATGAAAGTTATGAAAAAACGCATTTTTTTAAATAATACACAAAAACTACTATGAGAAAAATCACATATATCTGTCTTTCCTTAATTTTTATGTCTTCAGCGATTTTTGCTCAAGATCAAGAAAAAACAGAACGTATAACTGGACATGAAAACACCAATAAATTTAAGCAGTTGTATGATGAGTTTTCAACACCAAATATGTACAGAGCAGCATCTGGTGCGCCAGGTTCAGCCTATTATCAGCAACAGGCTGATTATAAAATGGATATTATTCTAGATGATAAAAATGCTAAGTTAACTGGGTTTGAAACCATAACATACACTAATAATTCACCAGATGAATTAAAATATTTGTGGATTCAATTAGAGCAAAACAAAAGAGCAAAAGATTCTAAATCGCCATTAATAGAAGCTAGTGGTGTAGCTCCTGTTTTTCAACCTAGTGAATTTGCTAATCAATATTTAAAGGAATCTTTGGAAAGAGGTTTTAATATTCAAGAAGTTAAGGATACAAACGGTAAATCCCTACCGCATATGATTAATAGAACCATGATGCGTGTAGAATTACCAAAAATCTTAAAATCTGGTGAAAAATTTTCGTTTTCAATCAAGTGGTGGTACAATATAAATGACCATGTTGCGGAAGATGGTCGTTCTGGTTATGAGTTTTTTCCAAAAGATGGAAACAGAGCCTATGTAATAGCACAGTTTTTTCCAAGAATGGCAGTATATAGTGATGTAGAAGGTTGGCAAAACTCCCAATTCTGGGGTCGAGATGAGTTTGCTTTACCTTTTGGAGATTACGAGGTTAATATTACTGTGCCAGCAGATCATATTTTAGATGGAACAGGTGTTTTAACCAATAGGAAAGAAGTGTATTCTAAAACCATGATGCAACGTTATGAACAAGCTAAAAAGTCTTATAACGAGCCTGTTATAATAGTTACTCAAGCTGAAGCTGAGGCTGCGGAAAGTAGTTTTTCAAATGAAACAAAAACATGGAAACTAAAAGCTAAAAACGTCCGCGATTTTGGTTTTGCCACATCAAGAAAATTTATTTTGGATATGATGTCAGTTAAAATTGGCGGTAAGGATGTTATGGCTATATCGCTTTATCCTAAAGAAGGCAACCCACTTTGGGAAGAATGGTCTACTAAGGCTGTTGCAAGTACATTAGAATCCTATTCAAGAATGACGTTTGATTATCCATATCACAAAGCTATTTCCGTGCATGCCAAACAACAAGGTATGGAATACCCAATGATTTGTTGGAATTATGGGCGCCCAAAAGAAGATGGTACTTATAGTGATCGCGTAAAGTACGGGATGATGGGCGTTATTATCCACGAAATAGGACATAACTTTTTTCCTATGATCGTTAATAGTGATGAACGTCAATGGGCATGGATGGATGAAGGTTTAAACACGTTTGTACAATACGTAGCAGAACAAGATTTTGGAAAAAAATATCCAGAGGCATTATCACCACAAGACGAACATTTTCCGTCAGATAGGGGGCCAGCAAGTATGATAGTTCCATACATGGGAGGTAATCAGGATTTTATAGCGCCAATAATGACCAAAGGGTTAAATACCTACCAATTTGGTAATAATGCTTATGGGAAACCAGCAACAGCATTAAATATTTTAAGAGAAACCGTTATGGGGCATGAGTTGTTTGATTATGCATTTAAAGAATATGCGCGTCGTTGGATGTTTAAGCACCCAACTCCAGAAGACTTTTTTAGAACCATGGAAGATGCTTCGGCGGTCGATTTAGATTGGTTTTGGAGAGGTTGGTTTTACACCACAGATTGGGTAGACATTGGGTTAAAAGAAGTCAAAAAGTACTATGTCTCTTCAGAACCAAATGCTTTCGTAAAGAATCTTATGGAAGAAAGAGGGGTAAGTAAAAGTCAATTAAGGCCTTTGGTTTATATGGTTGAAGAAGGCAGTGAGGAATATACAGAAGACTTGAAAAATGGAACACTTCTAGAAAATTCCACACCACTTAAAACATATATTATGGATAATTTTACGCCAGAAGAGCGTCAAAATATCAAAGCGCCAAAGTACTTCTATAATATAACGTTCGAAAAACCAGGAGGACTTGTCATGCCAATAATTGTAGAGTATACCTATGCAGACGGCACTTCAAAAACCGAAACATACCCAGCGCAAATTTGGAGGTTAAATGATAATGAAGTTAGCAAAGCCATTTCGTCAGAGAAAGAAATCATTTCAATAACCATAGATCCAAAACAGGAAACGGCAGATGTAGATACCTCAAATAATTCATGGCCAAAACAAGTTCAAGAAAGCGATTTTAATCAATTTAAAGAAAACATTAAAGGCTAAATTTTTTTAAGTAAAAGCCGATTTTTGCAATCGGCTTTTTTTATTCTAACAAAACAAGACCTATATTTGTATCGTGATACAGCAAGCAACATTTTTATTTATTAGCGGAACCGAAATAGCTTTCATACTATTTATTGCGATTATGGTTTTTGGTGCCGATAAATTACCAGAAATAGCACGAGGGTTAGGGAAAGGCATGCGTACGCTTAAAGACGCCACCAATGATATTAAGCACGAAATCACCAAAACTGCCGAAAAAAACGGTCTCGATACCAGCATCACTAAAGATGTGAAAAAAGAACTCAATAAAGTAAAAGACGATATAGAGGATTTTACAGGTTCTGTTAAGCGAAAGTTTTAATAGTATTTTGGGCGTTCCCCTATCGGGGTCAGGCTTTCCGTTCCAAGTCCTCGCTCGTACCTCACTGTGGGCTTTCCTCTACAATCCTTAACGCAGTCTATACGCCAAAGTCATTTTCAGGAACAGATATTATACTTTTCTACTAATAGTCAATCCATCTCGAATAGGTAAAACAACAGTTTCAACACGTGTATCGTTCTTTAAAAGCGCATTATATTCAATAAGGGCCGGAGTAGAAGTGTCTTCCTTTTTAAAAGTGGTTTCCAGAACTTTTCCACTCCATAGTACGTTGTCAGATAAAATAATACCTCCAGTACTCAGTTTGTCGATTATAACATTAAAATAGTTTGAATAGTTCTCTTTATCGGCATCAATAAATATTAAATCGAAGGTTTTTTCTAGTTTTGGTATAATCTCCAAGGCATCACCTAAATGCTGAAAAATCTGTTTGCCATAACCCGAAGCATCGAAATATTTTCGCTGGAAATCCACCAACTCTTCATTGATGTCAATCGTATGTAGTTCGCCATCTTTTTGTATGCCTTCCGCTAAGCATAACGCAGAATAGCCTGTGTAAGTCCCGATTTCTAAAATATTTTTAGGATTTACCAATTTAGAAATCATGCTTAACACCCGACCTTGATAATGGCCGCTTAACATTCTAGGTTGTAAAATCTTTTGGTATGTTTCTCTGCTTAGTTGTCGCAATAATGCAGGCTCATCCTCAGAATGGGCAACCACATAATCATCTAATTCTTCTGGTATAAAATGCATGTTTTTTCTGGTCGAGCGCAGTCGAGACCTAATTTAATGTTTCCTTGTTTAACAACCTCTCGACTGCGCTCGAGGGGACGTAGGAATTAATTTAAAATTCTATTTAATAGTTTTTTCTTAGCATTTTCATCATCGCCACACAACCATTGTATTACATTATCCTCCCAAATGGCATGATATTCCTCTTGATTAATAATCTCTCTTTCAACAGCTAAATCCAGTATCTTACCTGGATAAGATGATTGCGCATCACTTTCCATTTCACCAAGCGGATAAGGGTCGTCAAGTCCCATAATTACTTGTTTTGATCCATGGTTTCTTATTAATAATTCTAAGCCGCCAGTATCGTGTACCAAAGTGTCAAAGAAAATATTTTTGTGCCCAACCGCTTTTCTGGGGTGGTGCTTGCCTTCAAATAAATCGGGTCTGCCATCAAAACCTTGAATACGTCTTCCTAAATTAATTTGTGCTAATTGCCCGCCATGAGCAAAACAAGTACGCATATTTGGAAATTTATCTTGGTAGCCATTTAAGGTTAAAAAATGATAGGCATCGCCACATTGTGCCAACATCCAAATTAAATGGAAACGCCACGAGGTGTTTTCTAATTTTATGAATTTTTCGCCATCATAAGGATGAATTTCAACAGCTAAATTATATTTATCCGCCAATTCAAAAATTGGCTCATTCTCTTCGTCAAAAATACAACGCCATGTGCCAATAGTATCCATGTAATGTGTTGGTAAACAAAGTAATTGCATACCATGGTTTTCTACACAGCGTTCAATTTCCCAGCAAGCACTTCTTAAAAAACCAGGATGCACCACAAAACCGCAGGTAAATTTACTTGGGTTTTCATGTTGGATTTTGGCATTAAAATCATTCTGAAAGCGTAGTGCTTTCTTCATTTCCTCAACGCGTAAACCGTTACCGTATAATTGAGACAGGTTTAGAACAACGGCATGGTCTATTTTGTTGCGTTCCATCCATTCAAGTTTTTCATGCAAGAAAAAACTAGAATCAGTAACAGGCCTGCTCCAATCTTTTTGAAGCATAAATTTCCGGTCTTTATCTACCCAAAAAATCCCTTTTTCTCGCATATAATCTGGTATTTCCTCGGGGTAGGGAAGTAGGTGTGAGTGGCCGTTTATTCTAAGTTTAGGTTTCATGTTGAAATCCTGAGAGGTCAGGAATCTTTAAATTAAATTTCCATTTTGTTATTCTGTCCCGATTACTATCATGATTGTTTCAGAATCTTGTGCTTATTTTTCATTTCTTAAAAGGATTTTGTTTCCCCTTAGGGATGGCTTTTAATCTATTTTCACTTTTGTGGGCGGCTGCATAATTTTTCCGCAATTTGGGCAACTTCGTTTGTCTTTATCCTTATAATATTTGTCAAATATCTTTGGCATATCTGTTTCAATATTATCCAAAGTAAAATCTTCTTCATAAAGTTTAGTTACACAATTTTCGCAAAACCAAAGTAGTGCATCACGCATCCCTTCGGGTCTTTTATATTCTATAACTAGCCCAACAGTATTGGCGCCTCGTTGCGGAGAATGCGGCACTTTAGGGGGTAATAAATAAATATCACCCTCTTTAATATGTACATCTTTAGGGGTGCCTTTATCAATTATTTTTAAAATCATATCACCTTCAACTTGATAGAAGAACTCTGGAGTTTCATTATAATGATAATCCTTTCTGCTATTTGGTCCACCAACAACCATGACGATAAAATCGCCATCTTTCCAAACCACTTTATTACCAACTGGTGGTTTTAAAAGATGTCTATTTTCTTCAATCCAAGCTTTAAAATTTATTGGAGATGTTAAATTACTCATAGTCTCATGTTTTGGGCGTTACCACAAGGGTCAGGCTAACCGCTATATCTTTTTTGTGCTAACTTATTTCAGTATCTCATCAAGTACGCTGAATTATAGTAAAATAACGTTTATTAGATACTTTAGAGTTCACCAAAAAAGGATGCCGCTTCTATCCTTAACGCAAATTCGTTACTAATATACGAACCCCTTAAATTTTATTAAAACTATCGTAGTTAAAATATTATAAAGATTTGGTGCGTCCACCATCAACGGGGACATTAATCCCAGTAACATAACTCGCAGCCTCACTAGCTAAAAATGTAATAACATGGGCAGTTTCTTCTGGTTGTGCAAAGCGTTTTGCAGGCGCATAATTTTTCATAATTTCGGTCATATCTTCAATAGACCTATCCTCAATCTTCGCCTTAATTTTAATAATTTCAGATAAGCGTTCAGTATCTGTAAATCCAGGTAGCACATTGTTAACCGTAATACCAAATTCAGCAACTTCAATAGATAAGGTTTTACCCCAATTGCCGACAGCTCCTCTAATGGTGTTACTGACGCCTAATCCTGGGATTGGTTCTTTTACTGAGGTTGAAATAACATTAATAATTCTACCAAAACCTGCTTCTTTCATAAACGGGATTGTGGCCTGTGCTAAAAGATGATTGCATTTTAAATGCATTGTAAACGCATTTTCAAAGGCTTCTAAACTAGCCGTTAAAATCCCTCCACTTGGTGGTCCCCCAGTATTGTTTATCACAATATGAAACCCATGTTCCTTTTCAATAAATTTAATCACTTGCTCTTGCAACTCTCTAGGGTTAGAAAAATCAGCGACTATGTAACTATGGTTTCTGTGCGCTGGTAATTCAGCTAAAACTTCTTTTAGTTTTTCTCTATTCCTAGCAACCAGAGTTACGTTTACACCTTCAGCGGCCAAAGCTAAAGCTGTTGCTCTTCCTATACCTTGTGTGCTTCCGCAAACTAATGCGTTTTTGTTGTTTAGTTTTAAATCCATAATAAGCCCCTCCTAATCCCGATTTTAATCGGGAAACTCTTAACGGGGACAAAGAGTTAGTTAAACTTTATTTTTTATTTTTTTAGATACTGAAACAATCCCGATAGTAATCGAGACAGCATTGCAATATTATTGATTCCGTTTCAATTCAAAAGATTCCCGCCTTCGCAGGAACTAGTATTTTATGCATACATTTTTAGCTTCAGTAAAAAAACGTAACGCTTCAAAACCACCTTCACGACCAATGCCAGAAGCTTTTATTCCGCCAAAAGGCGTTCGTAAATCGCGTAACATCCATGTATTTACCCAAACAATACCTGCTTGTAATTGATTGCTCATGTGCATGGTACGTTTAAGATTGTTAGTCCATAGTGTTGCCGATAGACCATACTTGACTTTGTTCGCCATTTGTAAAACGTCAGCTTCAGTTTTAAAAGGCATGATGGTTACAACTGGACCAAATATTTCTTCTTGATTGACTCTACAGTCATTAGTTTCAATTTCAATAATTGTGGGTTCTAAATAATAACCATTTTCAAAATGTTTTACCGTTACTCGATTCCCACCACAAAGTATTTTTCCTCCTACATCTTTAGCAATATCAATATAATTTAAAACCTTTTCTAAATGTGGTTTTGAAACTAAAGCACCAATATCTGTAGAGCCTTCCGATGGGTGACCAATTTTAAGTTGTTTTACTTTTTCAACAAAGTCTACTTTAAATTTATCATAAATTGAAGCTTCAATAAAAATGCGACTTCCACATAAACAAATCTGTCCTTGATTGGCGAATGAGGAGCGTACCGTAGTTTCCAACATATCATCATAATCGCAGTCAGCAAAAATAATGTTTGGGTTTTTACCTCCAAGTTCCAATGATAACTTTTTAAACATAGGCGCAGCAACTTTGGCTATATGCGCTCCAGTTGAGGTTCCGCCTGTAAACGAAATCGCTTTAATATCTGGATGTTCAATAATAGCTTCACCTGTGGTAGTGCCTAATCCATGAACAATATTTAGAACTCCTTTAGGTAAACCTGCTTCATTGCAAATTTCTCCAAGTAAATAAGCGGTCATTGGTGTTACTTCGCTAGGTTTGGCAACCACACAATTTCCTGCGGCAATGGCTGGCGCAATTTTCCAAGTAAAAAGATAGAGAGGGAGGTTCCAAGGCGAAATGCAGCCTACAACCCCAATAGGTTGTCTTAAGGTGTAATTTATGGCGTTTTGACCAACGCTTTCATGGCTTTCACTAGCAAATTGTGTAATAGCATTTCCAAAGAATCTAAAATTGCTTGCTGCTCTGGGAATATCTATAACTTTTGCTAAACTAATCGGTTTGCCATTGTCTTTACTTTCTGCTTCTGCGAAGCGTTGTAGGTTTGCATCTAGTAATTCTGAAATTTTAATGAGTATTCTACTTCGTTCCTCTAAAGTGGTTTGAGACCACTGCCTAAAGGCAGATTTGGCACTTTGATATGCGTTTTCTACATCTACTTTTGATGAGTTTGGGATTTGTCCGTAAACGTCTCCATTGGCTGGATTGTAATTGTCAATCCACTCATTGTTGATTGGGTTTTCAAACTTCCCGTTTATATAGTTTTTGATTTTAATCATACCTATTGTTTTTCCCCTCCTTGGAGGGGTTAGGGGTGGGTTTCATATCCCAAATTACTTTTTTAATCTCCTCTAAGACCCAGCTCAAATTATGCTTTACATCCAAATCGCTGAATTTGACAATATATACTCCTAAAGATTCTAACCGACTTTGGCGAAGCGAGTCCTTTTCTTGTTGTCCTTCCGTGAAGTGAATGGTGCCATCAACTTCAATGGCCAATTGGAGGTCTTTACAGTAAAAATCTACTATAAAATTATCAATTGGGATTTGTCTATTAAATCTTACTCCCAGCTTTTTGTTGTTTATTTCACGCCATAATGTAATTTCTCCCAAAGTCATATTGTTGCGAAGTTTTTTCGCAAGAGGTACTAAATCTGGATTATATGGAATGATTTTTCTCATAACGCTACCCACCCCTTAATCCCCTCCCAAGAGGGGAATGTTGTACGGTTTATTTTATGCTTATGTTTAATTATGATAATTGTTATTTAGATTTAATCTCTACTACTTCCCCTCTTGGGAGGGGAACACTTCGTAACTTGTTTGATGTTTATATCTAATTAAAATAATCAAAGGTTTTAAAAAGCATAGCAAAAAAATGATTTTATCTATAACTTTTTAAAGGCCACAACCTTAATCTCCACCACCAAATCTGGATGCGGTAATTGATGTACTGCAATTGTTGTTCGTGTTGGTCCGGTTTCTTTATCAAAAAATGTAGCGTAAGTTTTGTTATAACCTGCAAAATCGTTCATATTCACTAAAAATGTAGTGACATCTATTATATCTTTTAATACTGCACCTTCTTTAGCTAAGTTCTTTTCTATATTCTTTAAAACTTCACGAGTTTGAACTTCAATATTTAGATACTTAGTTCCCATATCATCAATAATATCAACACCAGCAATAGTATTGTCTGCTCTTCGAGAACTGGTCCCAGATACAAAAATAAAATCGCCAACACGTTTAGTATGCGGGTATGCACCTCTTGGGATTACTTTAGTTCCTTCAGAAGCAGGAATCTCATTCTTTTCGTTACTCATAATTTATATTTCCTTTTTTTTATCGTTCATTTTGTCTTGATACAAAACCCTTCGACGGCACTCAGGATAAACCAAGTCAAAAATCAAATCAATCTGAAGAAATTGCTAAAGCACCATTCACTTTTGGAATTATGCGCTTAAAGCTGCGCTTTGCGACTTCATTCCTTTGCTCTTTATTTCTGCAGATTACTGATTCCGATGGAGTCGGAACTTGGGTGTTGACTTCCTGTTATGTTTTTTAAAATTACAAATTATTTTTTCAAGTTTTCTAACTTCTAACTTCTAACTTCTAACTTCTATCTTCTAACTTCTATCTTTGGTACAATCCGGCAATTCTGTCGTCTTCAAGAATCGCTTCGGTTTCTTGTTTTACTTTGTATAAAATGTCTTTTAAATTTCCATTTATATCAATTTTTTTATCTGAAAGCATATTTAATATGGCTTTGTCTTGCGCACGTCCTCTTAGCATGGCTTCTCTATATCCTATATCTTCCTTAAACGTTACTAACGAATACTTTGAAGAATAGTCATTTGGGAATTCTTTTTCTAAAGCCATTTCCAATTTACGCTTTTCTTGGAAGATTACTTGATTTACGTGCCCTTTCATTTCATGAAAATTATCAATAGCTAAGTCAGCTATAGCATCGGTGTCTTTTTTACGAGTGTTTTCATAAGTTTTAAAGATAGCTTCCCAATCGCCTAAGTTTTGGTCTAAGACTTTATCAAACTCAACCACATCTTCAAATGAAGCATTCATACCTTGGCCGTAAAACGGAACAATAGCATGTGCTGCGTCGCCCATTAATAGCGTATTGCCTTTATAGTGCCAAGGGGAGCATTTTATAGTGCCTAATGGTGCTGTTGGGTTTTCAAAGAAATCATTAACTAGATTTGGCATGAGCGCTAAAGCATCAGGAAACGCTTCTTGGAAGAATTCTAGAACACGGTTATCAGTTGTTAGATTATTGAAATTGTATTTGCCTTCATCGTAACTTAAAAAAAGCGTTACAGTAAAACTACCATCTAAATTCGGTAAAGCTATCAGCATTAAATTACCACGAGGCCAAATATGCAGTGCATTTTTGTAAGTTTTATAATCGCCATTTTCTTTAGGTAGAATGCTAAGTTCTTTATAGCCATGAGTTAAATAGTCTTGAGAAAAACTAAATAAGAATTTCTTGCCTAAATAATAACTTTTTCGCATTGCCGAACCGGCACCATCTGTAGCGATTATAATATCTGCATCTTCAACAAATTCATCTTTGGTGTTGTGATCTTTAAATAATGCAGTCGTTTTTTCAAAATCAACGGATTTGCATTTTTTATTGAAATAAATGTTTACGTTTTTGTGTTTCTCAGCTTCATCTAAAAGTAAGGCGTTCAATTCGCCACGTGAAATAGAATTGATATATTCATAGTCACGACCGCTATAATTTGATTGAAAGGTATTGCCATGTGCATCATGAATCATTCTACCAGTCATGGGTATACATAGTGATTTAACTTTGTCTTCTAAACCAACCAATTTTGTAGCCTTATTGCCACGATTTGAAAATGCTAAGTTTATGGAACGGCCGGCACTAATATCTACTTTTCGTAAATCTGGGCGCATTTCGTAAACGGATACGTTATAGCCTCTTTGTCCTAATCTTAAGGCTAAAAGGGAACCGCAAAGTCCTGCTCCAATTATTAATACGTTTTGTTGTTTTTCTTTCATCTTTGTCATTCCCGCGAAGGCGGGAATCTCATGATTTTAGTATTTATTATAATTTAACCCTTCCGTCTTCATTCCAAGGTGTTGGAATGAATCCACCTTCCCTTGAAAAAAGGGAAGGAGTTCTTGCTATCGTGTTATTCCTTTCAACTTCTCAACTAATCTATAAACATCTTCAAAAGAATTATAAAGCGGTACAGGAGCGCACCTAATAACATCGGGTTCGCGCCAATCGCTAATTATTCCAACTTCAGTTAATTTATTGTGTAATGTTTTATCCGCATTTTTAACTTGTATCGATAATTGGCAACCACGTTCTTTTGGATTGCTTGGTGTAATAATTTTAATCGTGTCTTCTCCTAATTGGTTCAATAAAAACTCAAAATAGCCTGTTAGCTTTTTAGATTTAGCGATTAGTTTATCAATACCAACATCATTAAACATATCTAAAGACCCTTTTATAGCAGCCATAGATAGAATAGGCGGATTACTCAATTGCCAACCTTCGGCTCCTGGTAGTTGGTCAAAATCATCACGCATATTAAAGCGAGTTTGTTTGTTATGGCTCCACCAGCCTGTAAATCGGTTTAAATCTTTACGGTGTGCGTGCCGTTCATGCACAAAACAACCTGCTAAACTTCCTGGGCCAGAATTCAAATATTTATAGGTGCACCAAACGGCAAAATCTGCTCCAGAATCATGCAGGTTCAATGCTACATTTCCTGCGCCATGGGCACAATCAAAACCCACGTTACAGCCATGCTTATGTCCTAATTTCGTAATGTGTTTTAAATCAAAAAACTGACCCGTATAATAATTCACGCCACCAATCATAATGAGAGCTATGTCGTTGCCTTGTTCATCAAGAATAGATTCTAAATCTTCATAATTCAACAATTCTTCTCCTTTTCGAGGTTTCCAAAGGATTAATCCTTCTTTGTCATCAAAACCATGATGGCGTAGTTGAGACTCAACAGCATATTTATCAGAAGGAAACGCATCACTTTCAATAAGTATTTTATAACGCGTTTTGGTGGGTTTGTAAAACGACACCATCATGAAGTGTAAATTGGCAGTGAGCGTATTCATAACAATCACTTCAATAGGTTTAGCACCTACCACTTTTGCCATACTTTCGGTTAAAGATTCATGATAGTGCAACCAAGGGTTTTTAGCTTCCAAATGACCTTCAACACCTAAATTTGCCCAGTCTTCTAGTTCTTGATTTACATAAGCTTTGGTTTGCTTAGGTTGTAACCCGAGTGAATTGCCAGTCATATAAATCCACGGGTTCCCTTGTTTGTCCTTTGGGATGTGGAACTGACTTCGGTAAGCTTTAAGTTCATCATTTTGGTCTTGTTGTAAAGCGTATTCAAGACCTGTTTTATAGTCGGACAAAGTGTGTTGGTTTATGGGTTTCTAACAAAAATAAGAATTATAAAGTTAGAAATGAACACGAACAACAGAAGTTTAAAAGGCGTCTATTTTTTTGTATATTTAGTAAAAAGTTAAAGCTATGGGAAAAATAAAGGAATATTCAAATGGAGAAATAACAGTGGTTTGGGAAGCTGAAAAGTGTATTCATTCTGGAATTTGTGCTAAAGGATTACCAGCGGTATTTCGACCTAGACTGAGACCGTGGATAAAAATGGATACTGCAAAAACCGAAGCTATTATAAACCAAGTGAAGCAATGTCCTTCTGGCGCGTTGCGTTATTATATGAATGCTGAAGATGATAAAACCTCTGAAATTCTAGAAACTAAAGTTGAAGTTTTAGAAAATGGTCCTTTGCTGGTTTATG
This sequence comes from Algibacter agarivorans, assembly GCF_039543245.1. Lineage (NCBI taxonomy): Bacteria > Pseudomonadati > Bacteroidota > Flavobacteriia > Flavobacteriales > Flavobacteriaceae > Algibacter > Algibacter agarivorans. The sequence continues at coordinate 39,796 of NZ_BAABJJ010000001.1, read as the reverse complement.
GTACACTTAAGGTCGTTGCTAAAGATGGTTCTTCTGAAATTAAGAATAAAACAACTGCTTTCTGTAGATGTGGAAAATCAAACAACAAACCATATTGCGATGGGGCACATATTAAAGCAGAATTTAAAGGTTAATTTGAAAATGAAAAAACGCTATAATCTATAAGCGATAAAGCTGAAAAATAATACGAAGCTTTATATGCCCACTTTTATTGTGGTTTTACTAATACCGAAATCGCGAAATTTTACTCTTTTAAAACTTTAATGTTTGTAAAATTTAAATTCCAGTTGCCTTCAGGTTTTTTATGATTTAATGCTATTTTAATACCATTAAAATCTTGATGGTTTTCAAAAGTTGCTATCAATGAAGGTTCTTTTTGATTCCCTTTTCTGAAAATCCATTCTTTAATTAAAAAATCATCTCCGAAATAAATGTCGTAAGCATCTCCTGGAGTATAACCACCTTCATTGGGATAGCTTATGGTAATTTTGTTTAGTTGAATTTTGTTGATTGGGCTTTCTTCTTTAGTAGCTTCAGAAATCGTTGCGCTTTCATCCCAAACTAACTGAAAAGGAACTAATAACCAATATTTATCATTTATAAAACTACGATCTGTTTTTGTGAGGGTTGAATCTATTTTATTTCTGTTGTAGGTTAGCGTGTCTTTTTTGCTAAAAGATGTTACTTCATTGGTTTTAGGTTTCCAAATCCATGAACGTCCAAAATGGCTGCTGTCTTTGTTTACATTAAAAGCGAATTGAATTTCAGAAACCTGTTTCCAGTTTTCAAAACCATGCGCGTTGGCAATTTTTTCGGCAATGGATATTGGTTTAGATTCAACCTGCTTTTTGTTTTCTTTTTTACAAGCAACAAATACAAGCATGGTAAAAGTAATATAAATGAAGTTTTTCATAATTTAGATTTTTTGTAAAGATATAATTTGAAGATGATTAATAACGACAATTATTTTAGGACTAACAAAGCCACTTGGAATGATAAGGTAAAAGTGCATGCCAACAGCGATATGTATAATATGGAAGCTTTTAAAAAAGGAAAATCCTCTTTAATGCCTTATGAATTAGAAGCTTTAGGCGATGTTTCTGGAAAATCGTTATTGCATTTACAATGCCATTTTGGACAAGACACCTTGAGTTGGAGCAGGATGGGAGCGAAATGCACAGGTGTAGATTTGAGTGATGAAGGCATTAAACTGGCGCAGCATTTAAATAATGAATTAAAGCTTGACGCTGAATTTGTTTGCTGTAATGTTTTGGATACTTCGGAATTTGTAAAAGATACTTTTGATATTGTTTTTACCAGTTATGGTGTGATTGGTTGGTTGCCAGATTTGAAACCTTGGGGTAAAATGATTGCTGAACGATTAAAAAAAGGAGGTACATTTTTTATGGCTGAATTCCACCCGATAGTTTGGATGTTTGATTATTTAGATGATAAACCCGTTATGAAATATGGTTATATGCAAGACGACGTAATTTATGAAGCATATGAAGGGACTTACGCTAACCAAGAATCAAAAATGGTAAGTAAAGAATATGGATGGAACCATGGTTTAAGCGAGGTTATTAATGCGTTAACTGAAGCTGGATTACAAATTGAGTTTTTGAAAGAATATGACGAAAGCCCTTATGATGTATTACCAAATTTGAAAAAAACAGATTCTGGAATGTTTGTAACCGAAGATAAGTTGTATCCTTTGATTTTTACTTTGAAGGCTATGAAGGTTTAGGTTTTAAATTTTGAGAGAATTTACTTGAATTTTATTTGTTATATCCGCATGTTGTGCTTTCGTTTTTATTCCCATTCTAAATCGTTGAACTTATCCCAAAGTTTTTTAGCTTTTCTAGGTTCAATATCGTGAATGAAAGCTATGTTTCCTGCTAACCATTCTTTAAATTGTTTTTTATTTTCAATACCAGTATTTTTTTTATGATTTTCAACACCATTTATCTTACAGTAATGTAAAATTTGTCTTATTTCTCTCTTCCTTTTTCTAGGAATACGTACTCCATCATTAATTGCTAATCCAGTTACGTATTGTTTACTTCCTTTAGAATAAAACCCTATTTTATCAGTATTCGTAAAAAAGCCTTCTTCTCTAATAATTTTGTTTATTAATTTTAAAGTCGGTAAGTCCGATTTACGACCTGAGAATGTTATATCATCCGCATATCTCGAATATTTACAGTTGCATTTAAGAGCTAACTTATTTAATCTATTGTCCAGTCTTCTGCATATAATATTTGAAATGGAAGGACTAGTTGGTGCTCCTTGAGGAATAATCTTAGGTTTCTTTTCTACTAGTTTTTTTAATTCAGGATGTTTGTTTAAGTCTATTTGATTCCAAAACCACTCTTTATGTTTCGCGGTTGTAAGACTTGCCAGTAGTCGAGCTAAATTCGGGTGATAACCAAATTGCTTAAACATACCAAAAACTCTTTCTTGAGTAATTGTATCAAAGAATTTAAGCAAATCTATATTTAAGATACATTCTTGGTTTATGTGAATTTTTGCATTGTTTTTAATTGAACGATTTTTAATAAAACCGAAGCAATTAGGGTGAATTTCTATTTGATTTAGGATGTAGAAATTAATCCATCTTTGAATATTTTTGAGTTGCCCTTTCGGTGCCATAATTTCTCTATGACCACCATTTTTTTTCTTTATTTTAAAAAATTTATAATTACTATTTATAACATTATATTCATTTATATCATCGTAATAAAAATCTTCTTCGTTTTCAAATGGTGCATTTTCTTTAAATGAGTTATCTAGTAATGAGGCATTAGATTTTTCTTCATTTATATTTTCAAATGGTTGAATCTCATTTAATATGTCATCTATTAATAATTGGTCGTTAGCTTCTTTACGTTTCTTATAAAAAGGATTATATTTTTTATTTAAAGAAGTAAGGTATAGTTTTATTGATTCTAACCATTTTTTTGATTTCTTAATTTGATAGTTGTAGAGAACCGTTTTATTTTTTACATCAAAAAAATTGCCATATTCTGCAATGCTTAACAATTCTGAGGGCTTAATATTTAAGCACTTTGATAGATGGGTAATAGAAAATATGATAGGCAAATTATTTTCTTTAAGTCTCTTTGTATAAGTGTCAATGTCTTTTATAAAGACTTTTGAATGACGTTTAGCTTTTGCCTTTTTTTTATAATTTTCAATAGGAATGGACATAATATAATAGTTACTTCTTACTTGAATAGCAGACTGAGTTTGCTCAGGCTGTTAATGGTGGTGCTTTTGGCACAAAATGTATCACCATTAAGATGTTTAGATGTATTATAATACCACGACGAATACATCGTGGAACTTCATATAGAAGTATAAGCTAACTCTTATTATGTCCTCCCATTGAATTTTTTAGGTATATAAAACACATTATTTGGGTTTTCAAAATTATGTTTCCAATAAAGGTCGTAATCATATTTGTTTTTTAACGAATTTATGTGATTATATTCAATTGTTCCAATATCAGTAAAATTGCCGTCAATAGTAAATAAACCTCTATTGTAGCCGTCTTTAATTAATTCATCATAATCAAAAAGTCTAATGTCTAACTTCTGACAGATTGAGGCTAAATTTGCTCCATTTTTTTTAAGTCTCATAACACAGAGTAATAAAACATCGTTTTGAGTAATGTAGGAATTTAATTTACCATCATCTTCTTTAATAATTCCAGTTATTAAAGCATAATTATTTTTAAATACTAGTTTAGCTTTATGTAAAAGAAAAGCAGACTCTTTTCTGTAATCCTTAGCTTCACTTATAATATCATTCGCAAAACGTGGAAATAGAGGATGCCAATTATTAGCACTACTCCAGATTATTGGTAAAGTATTATTTGGTGTTCTGTAGCAAAATGAAATTAGTTCTTGTGAATTTTTGTATCCAAGTGATAAACTAACTTTCTTTTTTACTCCATCTTTATTAATATCCCAAATAAAAAATTGTTCACCATATTTATGACAAAATTCACGAATCACTTTCATTTTTTTTTCATAACCGAAAACGGAACCTCTTCTCGAAAAAGCTCTTTTTCGGGGTTGAGATATTATATTCCAGTTGGGAAGCTTTAAATTAAGATATGATTCTCCATTTTCTGATATGTATAGAGATAAAATATAGGTTGAATCTAACTCGGAATAATATTGTTTGTGTAGTTTAAATATTACCTTATTAATAAAATTATAAATTTGATGTCCACTACCTATATAATCATCAAAAATTACCAGTACAGCATTTTTTTTTAAATCGTTTTTAAATTTTTGACCATTTCTAGAATTAGATAAAAAAATAATCCTATTACTTTGTTCATCAGGTAAATTTTCAATTATTTTTTTTATATAATAAGTCATTAACTGTGAGCTTTTACCTGAGCCAGTCGTTATATCTTGAACTTTTGAAGGAAGTAAGAATATTTTATCTTCTTTTCTTATTGAATCAAATAAATTTTCAAGAAGATGTTTATATTGGGCATATATTTCCTCCTCAGAAACATAAGTAATTTTTTCTGCTACAGTTAATGCTTTAGTCCAATCTTCTTTTTCAAAGTTATCCAACCATCTTAAAACTCTTAAAGGGGAAATTCCGCTGGCTTTTAGATTTGAATTACAGCACTTTTCTATTCTGTTATGAATTATTTTTGTTTCCAGATAATTTTTATTTTTTCATAAGGTTTGATGAAATGAAGCACAACTCGTTATATAGTAACTTTTATTACCGATATCCCGTAAATAAGTAGGGATATGGTAAGTTTTTTGTTACCGTTATCCCGTAAAGGTAATTAATTTTTCTTACGTAAAAATCAAAAAAATATTATATAAAAGTGATTTGTTTTTAATGACTTGCTTTAAGCAAATCCTTAGGGAACTTAGCCTTAAATCGATTTAGTCTTGGAATAGATACATTTTGAATATAAGGATGGTTGGGATGCAATTTTTCATAATCTTGATGATAATCTTCTGCTATCCAGAATTTTTGAAACGGATACACTTCTGCTGCTATTTTAGCATGGAGTGTCTTAGTTAAAGCGGCTTTCTTTTTTAGAATGATTTGTTTTTGTTCGTCATTTTGGTAAAAAATAATAGAACGGTATTGTGAGCCTCTGTCGTTTCCTTGTCCGTTTACTTGGGTTACATTTTGCGATGCAAAATACACATCCACTAAGGTTTCAAAACTTACGATTTTGGGGTCGTAAATGATTTCTACAGCTTCGGCATGTCCTGTTCTGCCTGTGTTGCTAGATGCGTAAGTTGGGTTTTTTGTATGCCCACCGGAATATCCTGAAATAGACTCGTCTACACCTTTTACGCTTTCATAAATGGCTTCTACACACCAAAAACAACCACTGGCAAAATAGGCTCTGGCTTTTCCGTTTTTTAATGGAACTTCTATAGGTTCTGCATTAATTACAGCGTCTTGTTCTTTTTTTGTTTGTGCTGTGTTTTGGCAACTGAAGAATAGGGTTAACGCTAATATTGGGATGATGTGTTTCATGGTTTCATTTTTCTTTTTATAATAGACGTTTAAAAATACGAAACCTTAAATGGTTTTATGTGAAATTTGTTTTATAATAAAGCTTCAATTTATGTCATTGGAATTTTTTTTAATGTTGAAAGTGGTTTAATGTGATAGGTTGTTTTTTTCTATGTTCATTTTGCCTTGATGCACTATTTAGCTTTTTTAGGAATGTCTAGGAGACATTTAAAGCTAAATACAAAAACCAAAAAATCAAGTCCAAGTCAAGGAATTTTTTATCGCGATTTTTGTTGGGATGAAAACCGATTTGATAAAGGCTGCGTCGGACTTTGTTCTCCTGCTCTCGGAGCTTTTCTTCTTCTATTCTACACCTTGGCGTTCAATTCTTTGAATTGATATGGGGGTTGATTTTTTGTTGAGGTTTTGGTTTGCTAAGCTTTTTAAAAAAATACCCACCCCTTAATCCCCTCCAAGGAGGGGAAACTCATACGCAACAGTTTCCCCTCCTTGGAGGGGATTAAGGGGTGGGTCCAGCAAAGCTATTTAATCATTATTATACCAAGTAGAAAATAATTTATTTTTTAGTTGATTATAAAGAACTTAATTTTCAAGTACACTAACTACCTGCTAACTGCAAACCGACTACTGCAAACTGTCCCGCGTTAGGGATTGCAGTGGCATCCTTTTTAAAACTTATAATCGATAAATTTAGTATAGAACTATAAATTGGCAGATTGCCACGTCGCTTACTCCTCGCAATGACGTTTTAAAAAGATATAACGGAAAGCCCGACCCTTTCGGGTAACGCCCAAATTATTGAGCATAAAAAAAACCTTCAGTTTCCTGAAGGTTTTAAATATCTATTTGGAAATGGATTATAGTTTAGAAAACATTTTTTCCATTTTTGCTTTTTGTTCTTCGGCTAACTCAGCGTCGACCAAAATACGTCCACTGTGCTCATCGGTAATTACTTTTTTACGAGAAGCAATCTCTACTTGTACTTGTGGTGGAATTGTAAAGAAAGACCCGCCAGCAGCGCCTCTTTCAATTGGTACAACCGCTAAGCCATTTTTAACGTTGGTTCTAATTCTGGTATAAGCAGCAACCAAACGCGCTTCAATCTGTTTTTTGTAATCTTCAGATTTACCAATTAAAGCTTGCTCTTCTTTTTCAGTTTCAGCTAAAATTGCATCTAACTCACTTTTCTTGTGCTTTAAGTGATTTTCACGCTCTTTTAAACGTTCTTTAGTTTCTGCAATCACTTCTTTTTTCTGCTCAATTTGAACCTTGAATTCTTTAATGTGCTTATCAGCCAATTCAATTTCTAATTCTTGAAATTCAACTTCTTTAGTAAGTGAATTGAATTCCCTGTTATTTCTAACGTTTTTTTGTTGTTCAGCATATTTTTTCATTAAAGCTTTTGACTCTTCAATCAAATTCTTTTTGCTAGTAATATCGTTATCAATAACTTCTAAATTAGAAACCAATTTTTCTAATCTCATGTTTAATCCAGCAACTTCATCTTCTAAGTCACGAACTTCTAAAGGAAGTTCTCCACGAACATTTCTTATTTCATCTATACGAGAATCGATGAGTTGTAAATCGTATAAAGCTCTTAAGCGCTCTTCAACAGTTACTTCTTTCTTTTTAGCCATACTTTAAAAATACTTAACAGGATTGGTGTTTATCTGTGATAAAATGATTGCAAAATTAGTAATTTTTTTTGTAAGATGTGCTACTAAACCATTTTTTGTGAACTGTTCACTTTCATAATGTCCAATATCGGCTAAAAGGATGCTGTTTTCGGCAGTAAAAAAGTCATGATATTTTAAATCGGCAGTTATAAAAGCATCAGCACCAGATAGTTTAGCGGCTTGTATTGCAAAACTACCAGAGCCTCCCAGAACAGCAATTTTTTTAATTTTTTTGTTTAAAAATGATGAATGCCTGATGCATTTCGTGTTCATAGTGGTTTTTATATAAGCTAAGAAGCTAGATTCATCCATAGGTTCTTCTAATTCGCCAACCATACCCATGCCAATATTCTGGTTTTTGTTCTCTAAAGTTGTTATTTCATAAGCCACTTCTTCATAAGAATGATTTTTAAAAAGCGCTTGAAGTAGTTGTTGCTCTAAATGTTTACCATAGGTTATCGTAATTTTTGTTTCTTCTTCAGTATGAATCCTGCCTTTTTTGCCTATAGTTGGATTGGAGGCGTCATTGCCGTTAAATGTCCCATAACCTTCTACATTAAAGCTACAGTCATTATAATTTCCAATACTACCGGCTCCAGTTTCAAATAAAGCAGTTCTTAGTTGCTCTGCTTCATCTTTAGGGACATAGGTGGTTAATTTTTTTATGGTTTCGCTTTGCGGTATTAAAATACGTTTATTTTTTAGCTTCAACTGGTTACAAATCATATCATTTACACCTTGTAGTGCATTGTCTAAAGCGGTATGCATGCTATAAATGGCTATATCATTTTTAATGGCTTTCATGACAACCCGCTCCACATAATTTTTGCCAGTAAGTTTCTTTAAACCTTTAAAAATAATAGGGTGGAAGCTTATAATAAGATTGCATTTTTCTGTTATGGCTTCATCTACAACGGCTTCAAGTGTGTCTAAAGTGACTAAAACACCCGTTATTTTTGTGTTTTTATTGCCGACTAAAAGCCCAACATTATCAAAGTCTTCAGCGTAAGCTAAAGGAGCAAGTGCTTCTAAATGGTTTATGACGTCTTGTACAATCATATTATTTGTGTTTAAATATAATGAACTCATCTTGACTTTTTCTATTTCCTAAAAAATGTCTGAAATTCGTCCATATTTCATCTATTTTCTTATGCTTAGCAATGCTATGCCTTTCAAAAATAGTTTCATCTGAACAAATTTCAACTCATTTTCGGTTAAAAATAAAAAGTCAAGATGAGTTCAAAGATAAAATAATTACTTTCGTTGCTGTGAAGCTTTTTAGAAAAATATTGTTCCCTATAGTTCCAATTTATTATTTGGTGACTTGGTTACGCAACAAATTATATGATTTAGGTATTAAAAAATCTGTTAGTTACGATTTCCCTGTAATTTGTGTTGGTAATTTAAGTGTTGGTGGCACCGGAAAAACACCTATGATTGAATATTTAATCCATCTTTTAAAAGATGAATATAAAGTGGCGACGCTAAGTAGGGGATATAAAAGAAAAACAAAAGGGTTTCAGTTGGCCGATAAAAATGCTAATGCAGCATCTATTGGAGATGAACCTTTTCAGTTTTTTTCTAAATTTAAAAATGATATTCTTGTGGCTGTGGATTCGGATAGGAGAAACGGTATTCAAAATTTACAGCAAAACAATCCAGACGTTATTCTATTGGATGATGCGTATCAACACAGAAAAGTAAAAGCAGGGTTTAATGTTCTATTAACTACGTACGCTAATCCGTATTTTAAAGATATTGTTTTACCAACAGGAAATTTAAGAGAACCTAGAATTGGTGTGAAACGAGCGGACGTTATAGTTGTAACCAAATGCCCGAAAGTTTTAAGTGAAAACGAAAAAAATGACATCATAAAACATATTAATCCTAATGAAAATCAGCATGTCTTTTTTAGTTCTATAGTGTACTCTGATTGTTTGTTTTCTGTTGAAAAAACTAAAATGATTGAGGAATTTGAATCTTTTACTTTAGTTACAGGTATTGCAAACCCAAAACTTTTAGTTGGTTTTTTAGAAGCTAAACATTTGAATTTTGAACATTTGAATTTTAAGGATCATCATGAGTTTTCAGAACAAGATATTGATGAGTTAAATAAAAAACAACTTATTGTGACTACTGAAAAGGATTTTATGCGATTAAAACAGTATGATTCATTAAAGGATAAATTGTTCTATTTGCCTATAACCGTTAAGATTGACGACGAACCAAAAATCAATAAACTTATTAAAGATTTTGTTAAGCGCTAGTTGAGGTATTGCTTTTACTAGCTAAAGCATTGTAAAGCTTTTTCTCAAACTCTTCTTGTTTGAATGGTTTTGGTATAATATCCGTAAAACCAGCTTCTTCAAACTCATGCATTTTGTCTTCAATAGTTACTGCGGTAAGTGCGAAAATAGTCAGTTCTTTATCGAATGATCTAACCCGTTTAGTAGCTTCCATTCCGCTAATTCCTGGCATATGAATATCCATTAAAATAATGTTATAGTCATTCGCTTTTATCATTTCTACGGCATCTTCACCATTATCAATAATATCACAATGAAGTTCCATTTTAGTTAAAATCTTTTTGGTAATCATTTGGTTGATTTTATTATCTTCAACCACTAAAATTTTAACACTTGATAAGTCTAAATCACTAGCGTTTCCATCAAAATAAGTAACTTTATTTTCTTTTGCTTCCTCAATTGTAGTATGTTCTAGGGGGATTTCAAAATAAAATGTGGTGCCTTTTCCTAATTCACTTTTAACGTAAATTTTTCCTTTTAGAATATCCATTAACCCTTTAACAATGGATAATCCTAAACCAGTACCACCGTATTTGCGATTAATTTGAATGGACCCTTGAGAAAAACTTTCAAACATATTGTCTTGTTTCTCTTGGCTAATTCCAATACCGTTGTCTTCTACTTCAAAACGAAGTGTATATATTTTGTCTTTTTCTTCAATTTTGTAAACACGGATCCAAATATCACCATCTTTCGTAAACTTAATAGAATTACCAATTAAATTAATCAAAATTTGAGAGATTTTTAATTGATCTGCTATAAAGTGTTCAGGTAAATCTTTATCGTATTCAAAATGAATCTTAATATTATTATCATTTGCAGAATTATTTAAAGCTAAGACAATATTGTTTATTTTCTTTTTTAAGCTGAAAGATTCGGGTTCTATATCAACTTTATTGGCTTCAATTTTATTTATTTGAAGAATATCATTAATGAAAGTTAAAAGATAATCTCCAGAAAATTTTAATGATTTTAAGTGTTGAATTTGCTCCGGTTTTGGGTTTTCATCCAATAGCATATTACTTAAACCAGTAACTGCATACAAGGGCGTTCGTAACTCATGGGTAACCGTAGACAGGAAATTAGCTTTGGTTTTAGAGGCTAATTCTGCTTTTTCTTTAGCAATAATAAGTTCTCCATTTTTTTTATGGAGCATGTTATTTGTTTTTAATCTAATATTATTGTTTTTGTAAAGCGATAAGGTTAAAAGTGATAAAATAGTAATTAGCGCCACACTTAAAATAGATATTAAAGTGTTAAGGTTTTTATCATCTTTTGCTTTTTCTAACTCTTGAACAACTTCTTTGTTTTTCTCTATCTCTTCGCTCAATAAGTATTGTGTTTCTTGATCTCTAGATGAATTTATTCGAGTTAAACTTCTAATAGAGTCTGAAAGTTTAAGGTGTAAATCTAGATAGTCTCTTGATAGTTTATAGTTTCCAGCATCTTTATACAATCCACTAATAACTAAATAACTTTCATTAAGGATACTTGTAAACTTGTTGCTGGTTGCTATTTGTAAACCTTCATTAGCTAGGGCTAAGGCTTTTTCATTATTGCTTAATTTGTTATATACAACAGCTTGATTGATTAGTGCTTCACTTTGCGTTTTAAGATAATCGCCTTTTTTTGCAATCGCTAAAGATTGTTCAATAATATCTCTCGATTTTCTGTAATTTTTTAAATACTCATAAGTTTTTCCTTCACATAATAGCGTTTCTGCTAAGTCTTCATTGGAATCTTCTTCTTCAAATTTTGATTTAGCCGCAGTATAAGAATCTAAGGCCGAGTAGTAATCTTTCTTGGCCACATAAACATCGCCAAAAGTTTTATAAGATTTTCCTAAATTTTCGTTGTCGTTTATAATGCGCTGAATTTCAATCGCTTTATTTAAAGACTTTATAGCTTTATCTTGTTCTGAAATGATATGCTGTAATTTTCCTTTTCTAGCATAAATGAGACCTATACTTTTTTTGTTATCCGATTTTTCGGCTAATTCTAAAGCCTCATCAAGATTTATTTGCGCTTTATAATAGTTGTAGTTTTCTAGTTCGATTTGCGATTGTGCAAGACGATAGTTAATGTTATTTTGTAATATTTCAGGGTCATCATCGATTGATTTTTGCGATGAAGCACTGAGGCAAAATAGCATTACTATAATATATATGTAGTATTTAGTCTGGGACATTATAATCAATATTGTTGACAAATATAATTATTTTATCGATAAAAGACACTTTTTTTCCGATAAATAACATAATAAGTCAATTAGCCTTTTGGAATATCCAGTTTCATTATCATACCAGCCTATTATTTTTACCATGTTTCCTATTACAGATGTCATTTGCGAATCGAAAATACAAGAATGTGGGTTTCCCACAATGTCAATTGAAACTATGGGGTCTTCGGTATATTCTAAAATGCCTTTATAATTTGTTCTTGAAGCGTCTTTAAACGCATTATTAATATCTTCTATAGAAACTGTCTGTTTTACATTGAATGTAATATCGGTTAAAGACCCATTTATAACAGGAACTCTAATGCCACAGCCACCTATAACATCAGAGAGCTCTGGAAAAATTTTAGTAAGCGCCTTAGCGGCACCAGTTGTTGTTGGTACTATAGATTGACTTGCAGCTCTAGATCTACGTAAATCTCGATGCGGTTGGTCATGTAAACTTTGGTCGGTAGTATAAGAGTGCACCGTAGTTATATAGGCCTGATCAATACCGCAAAGTTTATTGATGATATCAATCATTGGTGCTGCATTGTTTGTAGTACATGATGCGTTAGAAATTATGGTTTCTGTACCATCAATACTATTATCATTTACACCAAATACAATAGTTTTAATATCATCTTCAATAGGTGGAACACTTAAAATAACTTGTTCTGCACCGTTTTTAATGTGATACTCTAAATCTGAAGTGGTTTTAAATTTTCCAGTGGCTTCAATAACAAAGTCAACATTAAAAGGTTTCCAATTAATATTTTTAGGATGTTTTTTGTTTAGTAAGGGGACTTTTCTGTTATTTATTATGATATGCTGATCATCATTTGAAATTTGTCCATTAAATACACCATGAACACTGTCATATTTTAATAAATGACTTAGGGTTTTAGTATCGGCCAAATCGTTGATTGCAACAACTTGTATGTTTTTATAATCTTGTAGTAGCCTAAAAACACGTCTTCCTATTCTACCAAAACCGTTGATAGCAACATGAATCATGATTAATTAATATGTTTTTGTGCTTTGTAAGATGATCTTACTAATGCACTACTTTCCACATGACGGAACCCTAATTCTAAACCTATGTTTTCGTATTCTTTAAACTGATCTGGAGTAATAAATTGCTTAACGGGCAGGTGCTTTTTACTTGGTTGAAGATATTGCCCTATAGTAACTACATCTACATCATTTGCTTTTAAATCATGAAGTGTTTCTATAACCTCTTCTCTAGTTTCGCCTAAACCAAGCATAATTCCTGATTTTGTTCGTCTTTGACCTTGTTCTTTTAAGTATTTTAAAACGCCCATACTTCTATCATACTGAGCTTGAATTCTAACCTCACGAGTTAAACGACGAACGGTTTCAATATTGTGAGATACCACTTCTGGAGCCACATCAATAATTCTGTCTATATGTTTTTCAATACCTTGAAAATCTGGAATAAGAGTTTCAAGTGTCGTTTCTGGGTTCATTCTTCTAACAGCTTTAACTGTTTCAGACCACATGATACTTCCCATATCTTTCAAGTCATCTCTATCAACACTGGTTAAAACGGCATGTTTGATTTGCATGATTTTTATTGAGCGGGCTACTTTTTCTGGTTCATCCCAATCTACCGTTTCTGGTCGACCTGTTTTTACACCACAAAAGCCACATGACCGTGTGCAAACATTGCCTAAAATCATAAATGTAGCAGTGCCTTCGCCCCAGCACTCTCCCATATTAGGGCAGCTTCCTGAAGTGCAAATGGTGTTCAGTTTGTATTTATCAACTAAACCTCTTAGTTCGGTGTATTTTTTTCCCGTTGGAAGTTTAACACGCAGCCATTTTGGTTTTGCTTGGCGTTCTGGTAATATATTTGAAGCTGTTTCAGTGCTCATATCTCTAAAATATAGATTGCAAAGATACAAAGTATTCTTTTAAATTATCTTAAAGTGTAGTAAGGAACCAAATACTAAATCCTATTAAAAATACAATGCCCAATATGCTAAGAATATGTAGTGATTTAGAGGGATGCCATTCTTTTGGTGTGTGCTTGCTGCAAATTAATTTATAATTTATAATGGCATAAAAAGGAGCGGTAATAAACGATAAAATGGTGGCTATTTTAATTAGTAATCCCATTTCTGATGCTAAAAACCAAAAGATAGCAATAGTGCCTATTGAAAGTAATGCTATCCAAAATATATAATTTAGTTTAGGTGTCCTTTTAAAAAGTAACTGTGTGGTTTTTGCCATAGCTCTAGGTGAAGCATCTAAAGTGGTTAGCGTTGTACTAAACATGGTGGTAAAGGCAGCAACACCTATTATAATATAAGCCCAATCTCCAAGACTGGACGTGTACATTTTAATCAATTGTCCGGAAAACACACCGGCTTTGTTACTAAACGTTTCCCCGCTATTAAACATAACTAAAGTTCCTAGAAGTACGAATCCAGTCCCTAAAATAATGGTGCCTAGATAGCCTATGTTAAAATCAAACAATGCTGATTTAGTAGTGTATGATTTTGTGTCTTTATTTTTTTCAATAGACCATAAAGATTGCCAAACAGCAATGTCTAAAGGGGCAGGCATCCAGCCCATAAAAGCAATTAAAAAGGCTATTTCTAAACTATTTTCTGGTAATATCTGTTTAAAGGAAAGTGCGCTAGTATTATTAAATAAAGCCATGCTTACTGCTGCTAAAGTACTAATAGTTAGTGTAATGATGATTATTTTTATTAACCTGTCTAATAGCTTGTATTTCCCGAGAATTAATAGACTTAAACATATAGCCAGAATAATTACTGTCCAGGCCTTTATACTAATAAAATCCCCAAATAAAGAAGATGCTAAACCGGCCGTAACTATGGTTACAGCGGTTTGTATGGTAAACATGGTTGCTAAGCTTAATATAAAGTATGTAGCTAAAACTCCTTTCCCTAGCTTTTTGTATCCATCAAGTAAGCTTTCTCCTGTGGCTGTAGCATATCTTGGGCCGAATTGAAAAAACGGATATTTAAAGAGATTTACCAAAAGCAATGCCCAAAGCAAGCCTAAACCGAAATCTGCACCAGCACGTGTAGATTGTACCAAATGGGATACCCCAATAGCAGCTCCAGCAAATAATAATCCTGGTCCTAGGTTTTTGAGTTTAGAAATCATTTAGTTCTTTTGAATAATTTCAGCCAATAGTTTTTTAGCACGTAAAAGTTTGACTTTTACATTATTCATAGGCTCTTTAAGCTCTTTTGAGATTTCTTTATAGCTTAATTCTTGAAAATAACGTAAGTTGATAACTTCCTGATAATGAGGTTTTAGTTTTTTAATGTCACGAAGTAGTTTTGCTAAATGTTGCTCGGTAATTAGCTTGTCTTCAGGTGAAGGCGATTCATCTAAAACTTGTAAAATTTCGTGATTATCTTTTGATGTAACTTGAGAAATGGAGGTTTTTTCTTTTCTCAATAAATCAATATGAATGTTTTTGGAAATGGTAATTAGCCAAGTTTTGAACGTGTACTTTTCATCAAAAGTTTCAATTCTATCAAATGCTTTGGAGAAGGTTTGAATGGTAATATCTTCGGCATCATTTTCATTTTGAGTACGCTTTAACTGAAACCCATAAACAGCATCCCAAAAAACATCTAATAAATAGTTAAATGCTTTCTGGTCATTGTTTTTTGCTCGCTTAATAGCTTCCTCTATGTCCAATGCTTAGGTTTTGAAATGAGATTATTTATAAAGATAGTTAATTGTGCAATAATTAGAAAGATTTCTAAAAAAGGAAGATAAATTAACAAGTCTGATTCATTAAGTTTTTTTGATGACATTCCTAAAATGACATATTGTAAAATAATTCTAAGCAAAAACAAACTTAATATTATTTGCCAGCTGTAAGTCGATATAAAAAGAGCTATTGCTAAAGACCAAAAGAGTAGGTTAGAGAGGAATAGTAGTGTTAACAGATATTTATGTTTTAATTTGTAATGCTTTGCAGTTGAAACATGACGCCTTTTTTGTTTTAACCAATCCTTAATAGTTGTTTTTGGTTCAGATTCTGTAAAACTTTGTCTTGAAAGGCATATGGCGGTATTTTGATGCGTTGCTACTTGGTTTACAAATAAATCGTCATCACCAGAGCGCACCTTCATATGGTTTATATAGCCATTGGCATTAAAGAACTCTTTTTTTGTGTATGCTAAATTACGCCCAACGCCCATATAAGGCATGCCTAATTTTGCAAATGAAAAATAGTGAACAGCAGTTATTAAGGTTTCAAAACGAATGAGCTTATTTAAAAATGATCTTTTAATTTTTGAATATCCGCCATAACCTAAAATAATTGACTTTTTATTGGTAAAATGGGCACTCATTTCTTTTATCCAATATTTTGAAACAGGTTTGCAATCGGCGTCTGTAAATAAAAGAAAGTCGTTTTTTGAAGCTTTTATCCCTAAAGTCAGAGCATATTTTTTATTTCCCCAAAAAGCCTCAATACCTTTTACGTCAACGACTTTAATGTTCTGGTGCTGTTTTTCATAATGATGCATGACTTCTAAAGTGTCATCGTGCGAAGCATCATTAATTAAAACGATTTCAAAATCTGGATAGTCCTGTGCAATAATTGAAGGCACAAAAGTTTTTAGGTTATCAGATTCATTTTTAGCACAAACGATAACAGAAATTGCAATATTTTTTGAAGCTACTTTTTTGGGTTTAAGAAAAGCAAATCTTCCGAAGAAAAGAAGATAAAAAACAACTTGAATACAAACTACAACAATAAATGCGTAGAAGACAAAATCAAGAAACACCATAAAGTATTATGAATGTTGAGGTTCGTTACAATCGCTAAATTGGTCTGGTGTTTTGCCACAATAGCCACAAGACTCACCTTCTGTATTAAGCATTGGGTTTTGACTTGCACAAGTACCGGCAAATTTGCCATCTTTTTTTGCCCAAATTTTTATGGCAATACCTGCAATTCCTAGTCCTAATAAAATGATGGTTATTAATAGAAGTTTCATTCGAATTTGTAATAATTTTTACAAAGATAATGCTTTTAGATAATAAAATTTATAAGAAACCATACTGAAATGGATGTGACTATTTGGCTTTTTAGTGTCTAATTATTAATTATTTGTACATTTAAATTTCTAACCAATTAAAATTATTTAATTATGAAAAAATTATTTGCAGAGTTTTTTGGAACTTTTTGGCTTGTTTTTGGAGGCTGTGGTAGTGCCGTTTTTGCAGCAGGTTATCCAGACTTAGGAATTGGCTTTGCTGGTGTAGCTTTAGCCTTTGGTCTCACTGTATTAACTATGGCCTATGCTGTTGGTCATATTTCTGGAGGTCATTTTAATCCAGCCGTTTCATTAGGTTTATGGGCAGGGGGAAAGTTTGAGGCTAAAGATTTAATAAGATATATTATTGCTCAATTAGTAGGGGCTATTGCAGCAGCAGGAGCATTATACTTGATTCTAACTAACAAATCGGATTTTGTTACTATAGGAGGTTTTGCCGCTAATGGATATGGGGATTTATCACCTGATGGCTATTCCATGACTGCCGCTTTAATTGCAGAATTTTTATTAACTATGTTTTTCTTGTTAATTATTTTGGGAAGCACCAATTCTAGAGCGCCAAAAGGATTTGCGCCTATAGCAATTGGTTTAGGATTAACTTTAATACACCTAATTAGTATTCCAATAACAAATACATCTGTTAATCCGGCACGTTCTACAAGTCAGGCATTATTTGCTGGCGGAGAATTCACTGGGCAACTTTGGTTATTTTGGGTCGCTCCAATTGCGGGTGCTATTGTTGCTGGTTTTATCCATAAAGCTTTGTTTGATAAAGAATAGTTTAGAGTTTTTGTAGCAAAAAGAGCCTCATTTTATAAAATGAGGCTCTTTTTTATTTTAAGTAGTCTGTCTTATTGTAAATTAATTCGAGCTACAGCGTTATTTACTGATGCAATACTATTACCGCCTTTAGGCTCTATGGTAATTTTTAGTGCTAATGCATTTTCTGCATAAGGTATAGACATTAGTTTTCTGTCAGCTTCATTTAAAATACCTAAATTGACCATTTTGTCTTGCAATTCAGCCCATATTTGGTAGCATTGCTCTTCTGGTAACTGTGGTAAAGACACCACATCAATCATAGATGTTTTTTCTTTAGCATTAATGTAGGCGACTGTTCTTAAATCTTTTGCTCTGTCATTTCCTGTAATGATATACTTTTCAGTTTCAGGATTGTTAAGCTTTAAAAGTTGTCTCATTACTTTATCAAGCATTTTATTGTTTTGCTCAATATCACCACGTAAATCAAAAAGTTCATCAACTACAATCTGATTTTCATTAGAAAGTTTTTGATTTTGATTATAAAATAAATACGAAGTACCGGCAAAAATTAAGGCTGCAACACTGGCGGCTACAGTAAATTTATACCATTTCTTGTATCTATATGATGTGTTTAATTTAACAACGGGTGTGTCATCAAGTTCATCTAAAATATTATTTAAGATGTCTTTAGGGGCTTCAACAGCATTGCTTTTTGCAACCACTTCTAAATTGAATTGCAAAGTGTTGTAGGCATTCTGCACTTCTGGGTATTTTGAAATATGAGATTCCACCATTTCAGTTTCAACAGAAGTAGTTTCACCTAGTAGATATTTTTCTAATAGGCCAGAATTTAAAAAAGTTGTTATTTTCGCATTCATGACTTTGTTTGATTAAGGATTGTAAATTTTTTTCAATTCACGTAATCCAATTTTTAATCTCGATTTTATGGTTCCTAACGGGATATCAAGTTCATCACTAGCCTCTTGTTGGGTCATTCCCTCAAAAAAGAGTGCATTTATAACGATTTGATATTTTTCGTCCAAACTGCTTAGATGCTTTTTTATATCTAAAACATCCTGATTTAATTCGTTGGAACTTACTTTATATACGGTAGAAGTTTCCATTTGGACTTCTTTACTATTTTTGTTTTTTTGAGACCTAACCTTATCTATTGCTGTATTATAAGCAATTCTGTATAACCAAGTAAATAACTTCGCCTTACTAGAGTCGTATTTTTTTGAATATCTCCATATTTTAACAAAGGTTTCTTGAAGCACATCTTGGGCTGTGTCTTCATCAGAAATCACTTTTTGAATGACACCATATAATGAATCAGCATAATTTTCATACAGTAAGTTAATGGCTTTTTTATCACCATTCTGTAATAAGGAAACTATTTGTTTTTCTATAGCTGAAATCAAGGTAAGTTGGTTTTAGTATATTTTTTTAAGTTATTCTATAACGTCAAAGTTAAAAATTTCTTTTTAGATTATAAGATGTTTACTTCGGTTTCAATGGAAATTCCAAAAATACGTTGAATTGTTTTTTGGATTAATTTTGAAAGATTTAAGATGTCTGAACCTTTGGCATCTCCGTAATTCACAAGTACTAAAGCCTGATTTTTATGTACGCCGTAATCACCAAACCGCTTGCCTTTAAAGCCTGCTTTTTCAATAAGCCAACCCGCAGGTACTTTTACTTCGTTATCTGAAACAGGGTAGCTTGGTATGTCCTTGAAATTTTCAACTAAGGTGTTAAAAAGTGTTTTAGATATTACAGGGTTTTTAAAAAAACTACCACTATTGCCAATTGCTTTTGGATTAGGTAATTTACTTTCCCTAATGTTAATAACAGCTTTTGAAATGTCTTGAATAGTAGGATTGGTAATCTGCATAAACTCTAATTGTGAAGCAATAGTACCATAATTAATATTCAATTTATGGTTGTGCTTAGTGAGTTTAAAAACGACATTTGTAATAATATATTGCCCTTTTGCGTGTTGTTTGAAAATAGAATTTCTATATCCAAAATCGCAATCGGTTTTGGTAAAAGTTTGTAATGTGTTTGTTTTTAATGACATGGCTTCACAAGACTCAAACGTGTCTTTTAGTTCAATTCCATAAGCACCAATATTTTGAATAGGTGCAGTGCCTACATTTCCAGGGATTAAAGATAAATTTTCTACACCGCCAAAATCATTGTTAATACACCAGAGTACAAAGTCGTGCCAATTTTCGCCTGCTTTGGCTTTTACAAAAACAAAGTCTTCATTTTCAGAAACAATATCAATTCCTTTTAAATTAATATGAATAACCAAACCGTCAAAATTTTTGGTAAGTAACATATTGCTACCACCGCCTAATATTAATTTTTTGGGATAATCTTGTAAAGATAAAATGTCTTTTAAATCATGAATATTAGCTACTGAAACAAAATATTTCGCTTTCGCATCAATACCAAATGTATTAAAGGGTTTTAAAGATATGTTTTGTTGAATTTGCACTAGTCTTTATAAACTTTTAGGGCTTCTTTTAAAATATTTACGGCTTTTATCAAGCTCTCTTTTTTAAGTACATAAGCAATTCTAATTTGGTTTAAACCAGCGCCAGGTGTTGAATAAAATCCACCAGCGGGAGCTACCATAATGGTTTCGCCAT
The DNA here is from genome assembly GCF_039543245.1 of Algibacter agarivorans. Classification (NCBI taxonomy): domain Bacteria; kingdom Pseudomonadati; phylum Bacteroidota; class Flavobacteriia; order Flavobacteriales; family Flavobacteriaceae; genus Algibacter; species Algibacter agarivorans. The sequence goes on along the minus strand of NZ_BAABJJ010000001.1, from coordinate 19,567 downwards.
TCAATTCAAAATCTTCAAGAAGCCATTGCGCAAAATGATCAGAATTTTTAATGGGTAATTCTGCTATACAATAAAAAGCACCTTTTGGCTTTGCTACTTTTACACCTTCTATTTTTTGTAATTCAGTAATTAACGTATTTCTTCGTTCTACATATTCGTCAATAACAGCATCAAAATAACTTTGTGGTGTTTCTAGGGCAGCCTCACTTGCTATTTGAGCTAAAGTAGGTGGGCTTAAACGTGCTTGCGCAAATTTTAGCGCCGTTTGAATTACATCTTTATTTTTTGAAACTAAACAACCAATTCTTGCGCCACACATACTGTAACGTTTTGATACTGAGTCAATCATTATTGCGTAGTCCTCTAAGCCTTCTTCTTGCATTATGGAGTAATGAGTATTACCATCATACACGAATTCTCTATATACTTCATCTGCTAATAAAAACAGGTCATGTTTTTTTACAATAGCAGCTAGTTTTTGTATTTCTTGTTTTGAATATAAGTACCCTGTTGGGTTTCCCGGATTACAAATTAATATAGCTTTGGTTTTTGGTGTGATTAATTTCTCAAACTCTTCAATTGGAGGTAATGCAAAATTATCTTCTATTTTAGAAATTATTGGAACTACTTTTACCCCAGATGCTATTGAAAATCCATTATAATTAGCATAAAATGGTTCAGGAATAATAACTTCGTCTTCCACATCCATAACGCTTCCAAATGCAAAAAGAAGGGCTTCACTACCTCCCGTAGTTACAATAATATCCTCATGAGATACATCAATATCGTGTTTTTTATAGTAGTCGGAAATTTTTTGTCTATAAATTTCAGAACCTTCAGACCTTGAATACGCAAGGGTGTCTATTTTACTATCTTTAACTGCTTGTAAAGCAATTTTTGGCGTTTTTATATCTGGTTGCCCAATATTTAAGTAGTAAATGGATTTACCGTTTTTAACAGCTTGTTCGGCAAAAGGCACTAATTTTCGTATGGGCGATTGAGGCATTAACTGCCCCTTTATAGATATTGATGGCATTTATAGAGGTTTAGTTGCAAAGTTGAGAAAATTATCTTAAAGTTTTTTTAAAAAACAGCTTTAAAAAATTATGCTACTCTAAAGATTTGTAAATTGATAATGTCAAAATTAGCTGCTTTTTAATGAAAAAATGTCTAACCTACCTATTGTTTTTATTTTGTTTGAGCTATTCTGGCTTTTCTCAAGACAAGTTTGTTATTCAAAATAAGAAACAGTCAGATAAAATTAAGTTTAAATTAATAAATAATTTGGTGGTAATTCCAGTTGAAATAAATGGGGTTACGCTATCTTTTATATTAGACACAGGTGTTAGTAAGCCTATTATTTTTAATTTTTTAAATGTTGCAGATACCCTGAAAATAAAGGATACAGAAAAGATTTATTTAAGAGGTTTGGGTGAAGGTGAATCTGTTGAGGCTTTAAAATCCAGAAATAATATTTTTAAAATTGGCGATGCTATTAAGTTAAATCAAGATTTATATGCCGTTTTTAATAACAAATTAAATTTTGCTTCTAAACTCGGTATTCCTGTTCATGGCATTATAGGTTTTGATTTATTTAGGGATTTGATAATAGAAATAAATTACTCTTCGGGATACTTGAAATTAACTGTGCCAGAGGTGTTTAAATATAAATCATGTAAAAAGTGCGAACGTTTTAATTTAGAGTTTTACAATGGTAAGCCATATATTAATGCTGAAGTTAAGATAGAAGAAAGAAAAATCCCTGTTAAATTGTTGATAGATTCTGGTGGGAGTGACGCTTTGTGGTTATTTGAAAATGATTCTTTAGGTATAAAGTCAAGCAATAATTTTTTTGTAGATTTTCTGGGTCATGGACTTAGTGGAAGTGTCTATGGAAAACGCTCTAAAGTGAATGCGTTTTTCCTGAAAAGTTTTACCCTTAAAAATGCCAATGTAGCATTTCCAGATTCTACTTCTGTATTGTTTGCTAAACAGATTAAAAATCGTAATGGGAGTTTGTCGGGCAATATGTTAAAACGATTTGATGTTGTTTTTGATTATCAAAAAGCAATGGTGACTTTAAAAAAAAACAGACACTTCAAAGAAAAATTTAGTCATAATAAAAGTGGTATTGAATTAGAGCATGATGGCGTAAGGCTTGTAAAAGAAGTGAATAAAAACAATATAACAGGTAAGAGTATTTTCGAGAATAATGAAATGGAGAACAACAATAAAATTGTTATAAATACGCAATACAAAATATCATTAAAACCTGCTTATACTATAGTGGAATTGCGTGAAGATTCCCCAGCAAAAAATGCAGGTTTACTTATTGGAGATATTATCCTTAGTGTCAATAATAAACAAGTGCATCAATATTCATTACAACAAATTATGGAAATGTTTTATGATGATGCTGGTAAAAAAATCAAATTAAAAGTAGATAGAAATGGCAAGATTTTGACTTTTTACTTTCAATTACAAAAGTTGTTTTAACAAAAAAAGGCTTGAACATTATAATGTTTAAGCCTTAAATTTATTGGTAATATATTTTATTGTTGCACAATACTTTTCTCTTTCTTTTCAAGTAGATTTACTTTACTTGAATCTACAACTAAACCTTTAATTTTTAAAGCTACAGTAGGTGTTTTTGCGTTAGAAAGTACCGTAATGGTTTTTCTTATAGGATTTACTCTATTGGTATCGTATTTTACTTTAATTTCTCCTGTTTTTCCTGGTAAAATAGGGTCTTTAGGTTTTGAAGGAATAGTACATCCACAAGAAGACTTTACGTCCGATATTATAAGTGGCTCATTACCGGTGTTTGTAAATTCAAAAACTCTAACACCGTCAGACCCTTTTTCAATGGTTCCATAATCAATAGTTTCAGATTTAAACTCAATTTCAGCTTGAGCGTTAACGGAAAAACTGATTAATCCGATAAATAAAAGTGTAATTAATTGTTTCATGGGTTTATTTTTTATGGTTTTCATTCTTTTTTTTTATCCTTAACAATACAGGGTAATTCATTTATTTTAATTCATTTCTAAGTCAAACATACTTACTTTTCCTATAATCTGCAAAAATAATAGATGTAATGCATGCATATTAACATATTTAACTCATTTAAAGGTATATACAACTTTTCTGTTAATTTGTTTAAAACTGTTAAAATAAGTGATAATCATTATTTGTCTAGCTTTCACAGAAAGAGAAATATAAGTACTTTTGCCTATCATTATTCAAAAACTATTCCAAAGTATGCAAATCCCATCAAAATACGATGCAAGTCAGGTAGAAAGTAAGTGGTATGACTACTGGATGAAAAACAATTATTTTCATTCAGAACCCGATGAAAGAGAGCCTTACACCATTGTTATTCCTCCACCAAATGTTACTGGAGTATTGCACATGGGGCATATGCTTAATAATACCATTCAAGATGTTTTAATTCGTCGTGCACGTTTATTAGGAAAAAATGCGTGTTGGGTGCCTGGTACAGATCATGCATCAATTGCTACCGAGGCTAAAGTAGTAGCTAAATTGAAGGAACAAGGTATTGATAAAAATGATTTATCTCGTGATGAATTTTTAAAGCATGCCTGGGATTGGACACATGAATACGGTGGCGTTATCCTAGAACAGTTGAAAAAATTAGGTTGTTCTTGTGATTGGGACAGAACTAAATTCACCATGGATGATGACATGAGTGAATCCGTAACTAAAGTTTTTGTTGATCTATATGAAAAAGGCTTGATTTACCGCGGATACAGAATGGTAAACTGGGATCCTGAGGCTAAAACGACATTGTCTGATGAAGAAGTCATTCATGAAGAGCGTCAAGGGAATCTGTATTATTTAAAATATAAAATTGAAGGAAGTAATGAAGTGCTAACTATTGCAACCACACGTCCTGAAACCATTTTTGGAGATACTGCCATTTGTATTAATCCAAATGATGAACGATTTGCTCACTTGCGTGGTAAAAAAGCCATCGTGCCTATTTGTAATCGCATAATTCCAATAATTGAAGATGATTATGTAGATATGGAATTTGGTACAGGATGCTTAAAAGTTACGCCTGCACATGACGAAAATGATAAAAATTTAGGTGATAAGCACAAGCTAGAAGTTATTGATATTTTCTATGAAGATGCGTCTTTAAACAGTTTTGGATTGCATTATGAAGGCAAAGATCGCTTTGTCGTTAGAAAAGAAATAACCAAAGAATTAGAAGATAAAGGCTTTTTGGTTAAAACCGAAACCCATATTAATAAAGTAGGGACTTCTGAACGTACAAAAGCTGTTATAGAGCCACGTTTAAGCGATCAGTGGTTTTTAAAAATGGAAGATTTAGCAAAACCCGCTATTAAGTCGGTGTTGGAAGATGAAGATATCAAGTTGTTTCCAAAAAAGTTTGAGAACACCTACAGGCATTGGATGGAGAACATTCGCGATTGGAATATTTCCCGTCAATTGATGTGGGGACAACAAATTCCAGCCTATTTTTATGGCGATGGAAAAGAAGATTTTGTAGTTGCTGAAACCATTGAGAATGCAGTAGAAAAGGCAAGAGTCGTAACTTCAAACTCAAAACTTCAAGCTTCCGATTTAAAACAAGATAAAGATGCTTTAGACACTTGGTTCTCATCTTGGTTGTGGCCAATGAGCGTGTTTGACGGTATTAGAAACCCCGAAAACGAAGATATAAAATACTATTACCCGACCAACGATTTAGTAACAGGGCCAGATATCTTATTCTTTTGGGTAGCTCGTATGATTATGGCTGGATATGAGTATAAAGGCGAAAAACCTTTTAATAATGTATATTTTACAGGGTTGGTGCGTGATAAGCAACGCCGAAAAATGAGTAAATCTTTAGGGAACTCTCCAGATGCCTTAAAACTGATTGAAGCGTATAGTGCAGATGGCGTTCGTGTTGGATTGTTATTAAGCTCTGCTGCTGGAAATGATTTAATGTTCGATGAAGCTCTTTGCCAACAAGGAAAAGCCTTTGGTAACAAAATATGGAATGCCTTCCGATTGGTTCAGGGTTGGGAAATAGATGAAAGTATACCGCAACCAGAAACCGCAAAAGTAGGTTTAGAGTGGTATGAAGCTAAGTTTCAAAAAGCTTTAGTAGAAATCGAAGATCATTTTAGTAAATACAGATTAAGTGATGCTTTAATGGCTATTTATAAATTAATTATGGACGATTTTTCGTCTTGGTTATTAGAAATTATAAAACCAGCATATCAAAAACCAATTGATATAAAAACATATAAAGCGGTCATTGTGGCTTTTGAGAATAATTTAAAAGTTTTGCATCCGTTTATGCCTTTTTTATCAGAAGACATTTGGCAGTATATTTCAGAAAGAACTCCTGAAGAAGCATTAATTGTTGCTAAATGGCCAGAAGTAAAATCTGTAAATGAATCTTTGATTTCAGAATTTGAATTTGCTTCGGAAGTAATTTCTGGTATAAGAAACATCAGAAAACAAAAGAATATTGCGTTTAAAGATGCTATTGGTTTTTCAGTAATTAACAATGAAAATACAAACACTACTTTTGATGGTGTTATAGCCAAATTAGGAAATCTTGAAAGTATTGAAAACACCTCTGAAGCTATTGAAGGTGCATTGACTTTTAGGGTTAAATCTAACGAGTATTTTATCCCAATGGCAGGTAGTATTGATGTAGAAGCAGAAATTAAAAAACTTACTGAAGAATTGAGTTATACAGAAGGCTTCTTGAAATCTGTGCAAAAGAAACTGTCAAACGAACGTTTTGTTGCAGGAGCACCCGAACAAGTTGTAGCAAGTGAAAAGAAAAAAGAGGCTGATGCTTTAGCTAAGATTGAAACATTAAAAACAAGTTTGGCAAGTCTTAATTAGTTTAAAAAACAATACAAGTTAGGCTAAAGAGACGTAACAATGACCTGAAAATAATTTTAAAACAAGTAAATTATATTTTATGAAGAGGCTATGTTGCCTTTTCTAAGAAAGTATAGGATTTTAATCCTAAAATTAGATGTACCTTTGCGCTTTAATTAGAAGAAAGGGGATAGAATTCATTATGTTTTGTTATCTCAAATGTCCATTATGGATCTTCATAAACACAATATATGTCATTTCAATCTTTAGGCTTATCCGAAGCCTTGCTAAAAGCAGTTAGCAAAAAAGGATACACTACCCCAAGTCCAATTCAACAAAAAGCAATTCCTCCAGTATTAGAAGGTAAAGATGTGTTAGCATCGGCGCAAACAGGAACAGGTAAAACAGCAGGTTTTACATTACCACTTTTACATATACTTTCTGAAAACCCGAAAGAAAAATTTAGACCCGTTCGAGCTTTGGTTTTAACGCCAACGCGAGAATTGGCAGCTCAAGTTTATGCCAACGTCAGAGAGTACAGCGAGTTTTTAAACTTACGAAGTGCTGTTATATTTGGAGGTGTTAATCAAAAACCGCAAGCAGCGGCTATTCGTCAAGGTGTTGATATTTTAGTAGCTACACCTGGACGTTTGTTAGATTTGCAAAATCAAGGATTATTATCGCTAAAGCGGGTTGAAATTTTTGTTTTAGATGAAGCCGATAGAATGCTTGATATGGGCTTTTTAAGAGATATTGAAAAAGTAATAAAATCCATGCCAGAGAAACGTCAGAATTTGATGTTTTCGGCAACATTTTCAAAAGATATCAAAAAATTAGCACATGGTATTTTAAATCATCCCGTGCAAGTTGAGGCAACACCGGAGAATACAACTGTTGATGCTATATCTCAGAAAGTATACAGAGTTGCTAAAGGCTTAAAAACAGGATTAATTATTAAGTTGATATCTGATGGTAATTGGAAACAAGTTTTAGTCTTTACTAGAACTAAACACGGTGCGAATAAGCTTTGTGAAAAAATGATTAAAGCAGGAATAACTGCTGCAGCTATTCATGGTAATAAAAGTCAAGGTGCAAGAACTAAGGCGTTAGCTGGTTTTAAGAGTGGAAAAGTACGTGTGTTAGTGGCAACAGATATTGCAGCACGTGGATTGGATATTCCATTATTACCACATGTTATCAATTTTGAATTGCCTAATATTTCTGAAGATTATGTACATAGAATTGGAAGAACAGGTAGAGCCGGAGCAAGTGGGGAAGCTTTATCTTTAGTTAGTGCTGATGAAACTTCTTTTTTAAGAGATATTGAAAAATTGATTGAAATGAAGCTTCCTGTTCAAATTATAGAAGGTTTTGAACCTGATCCAAATGCATCAACAGCACCAATAAAACAAGGTCAAGGTAGACAAAACCGAAACTCTAGAAACTCTGGCAGCTCTAGGAGTTCAAGTAGAAATTCAAAAGGGAGCAGTAACTCTAGACGACCTAATCGCAATAGTGATAGGCGTAACTAGAACCCAGGACTCATGCAACAAATTCTGAAAGATAAAATCATTGAAGTTTGCGATAAAAAAATCGCTGTCAAAGGTGAACATGTTGGTGTTTCCTTTTATGCATTTTTCAAAAATAAAAATGATAATCCAGAATTATTATTGGAAGCTGCCACTTGGTGGATTAAAACCCATAGGTTAGATCATTTTGAGAAGGCTGTAAAAATTAAAAGTTTAGTAGAGTAAATTATTTTGTTCCCTCGAGCGCAGTCGAGAGGTTTTAATTTTTCGAATCTAAATAAGGTCTCGACTGCGCTCGACCAGACACAGTATGGAATCGCAACCCAATAATCCGTTACACGGCATAAAGCTTGAGCAAATCATTAACGATTTGGTGGCGCATTATGGTTGGGAATACATGGGTTATAATATAAAAATTAAATGTTTTACAGATAAGCCTTCGGTAAAATCGAGTTTGAAATTTTTACGCAGAATGCCTTGGGCAAGAACCAAAGTGGAGAATATGTATTTACAAATGCTGAAAAATAATAAATAGTTTTGTTCAAAAGGATATATATTGAAAAGGCTCAAATTTACGTTTGAGCCTTTTTATTGTTTTAGAAAGAGAAGATGTTAATCTATTCTTGTTTTTTCTTCTTCTTACCTTTTCCTTTACTCTTTCCCCAGTTTTCTTTTAATTCAGCTAAAGTTAAAGCACCATTGCCATCAGCATCTAATTTTGCGTAGTTTTTTTCTAATCTCTCTACAGGTACTTCTTTTTTTCGTTTTGCAGATTTATATTCTTCTAAAGAAATAGAGCCATTAGCATCAGCATCAAATCTTTTATGCATTTTCTCAAAGTTTGGCCCTTTCTTTTCTTGTGCCATTGTAGTTAAAGAAAAAGCGAATAATAACAGTGCTAGTACACCAAATTTCACGGTATTTAATTTCATTTTTTTAAGTTTTATTTGTTATGGTAATAATACTGTTCAATAAGACTATTTAAAGTTAAAAAGGTTTAATATATAATTAAATATTTTTCAAGCCTTCGTAAATCACTATACTAACTGCGTTTGCTAGATTCAAACTTCTAACGTGTTTACTGTATAAAGGAATTTTAAAAAGTTTATCAGAGTGTTTTTCAATAATAGTTTTAGGTAGGCCCACGGACTCTTTTCCAAAGATTAAAAACATATCACTTTCAAAAGGAATATCCCAATGGTTTGTTGTCCCATGACTAGAGAGGAATGCCATGTTTTTATCCTTATTGATGCTGAAAAACTCATCTATATTCTCGTAGTAAGTAATAGATAGATGCTGCCAATAATCTAATCCTGCACGTTTTAATCTTGTATCATCAATTTTAAAACCAAATGGTTTTACAAGATGGAGGTGCGAACCTGAAGCCAAAGCTAAACGCCCAATATTTCCCGTGTTATTGGGTATTTCGGGTTCTATTAAAACAATATTAAGACTCATCTTTTTTTGTAAAATTTACAATTATTAACCGTATCAAAAGCAAGAAAGGGAAACCGTGCATAAGCGTATCAAACCAATCCATGGGTTGCATATTATTAGCTCCACCAGCAATCCATTTTAGTTTACCCCAAAAATGAGGTTCTGGAAAAAAAGGTGCCAAGCCTAAAGTGAGGCAAAGTAAAATAACAAGTTTCCAATCGTTAAGTAATTTCATCTGATTAATTAAGAATTGTATTTACAAACTCATCAATATTATCAATCCCTTCGCTCACATGTTTTACAAAAGCACTTCCGATTATAGCTCCTTTTGCATACTGCGTAGCTTGGGTAAAGGTTTCATTGTTACTGATGCCAAAACCGATAATTTGTGGATTCTTTAAGTTCATACTGGCAATACGCTCAAAATAGGCTGATTGCTCGTCACCAAAGCCGGATTGCGTTCCAGTTGTACTTGCGCTACTTACCATGTAAATAAATCCCTTTGAAATAGAATCAATATATTGGATACGCTCATCGCTTGTTTGTGGTGTAATAAGGAACACATTTATTAATCCGTATTTTTCAAAAATAGCTTGGTATTCTTCATGATACACATCTACTGGTAAGTCTGGAATAATTAGGCCATCAATGCCTGTTTCTTGGCATTTTTTGCAAAACTCTTCAACACCATATTGAAACATAGGGTTGAAATACCCCATAATAATTAATGGAATATTTACTGTTTTTCGGATGTCTTTTAATTGATTAAAAAGGACTTGGCTAGTCATACCATTTTTTAATGCTTTTGTTGAACTATCTTGAATAGTTGGTCCATCTGCTAATGGGTCACTAAATGGTAATCCAATTTCAATCATGTCAACACCATTTTTTTCTAAATCTTGAATGATTGAAACGGTGTCGTTAATATCTGGATAACCTGCCGTAAAGTATATGGATAATAGCTTTTTGTTTTCTTGAAGCTTTGTTTGAATACGATTCATACTTATGTTTTTTGTCTACCTAAATTCTTTTTAGGTTCTCATTATTTATTTTTTGAGACCTCACAGGTTTTAAAAACCTGTGAGGTCTGTTTGCGTTAGGGATTGCAGTGGCATCCTTTTTTGTTTTTCTCAAAAAAGATATAGCGAAAAGCCCGACCCTTGCGGTAACCTGCCTGCCGGCAGGCAGGCGCCATAGTTCTATATCTTAAAATAATCAATATAATTCTGCAAATCCTTATCGCCACGACCAGACAAACTTACCACGACAACATCATCAGGTTTAAAAGTTCTTTGTTCGAAAATAGCTAAGGCGTGCGAACTTTCTATTGCTGGAATAATACCTTCCAATTTGCTAAGTTCTAAACCTGCATTCATAGCTTCACCATCTGTAATAGACATAAATTCTGCACGACCAGTTTTACATAAATGTGCATGCATTGGTCCAACACCAGGGTAGTCCAATCCTGCTGAAATGGAGTATGGTTCAGTTATTTGTCCATCTTGGGTTTGCATTAAAAGGGTTTTACAACCATGAATAATACCTTCTTTTCCTAAAACAGAGGTTGCTGCACTTTCGCCAGAATCTATTCCTAGACCTGCGGCTTCAACGGCAATAATTCCAACTTCGGGTTCGTGTAAATAATGGTAGTAGGTTCCGGCAGCGTTACTTCCACCGCCAATACATGCCACAATAAAGTCAGGATTTTCCCTGCCTTCTTGTTCTTTTAATTGCCATTTTATTTCTTCTGAAATAATGGCTTGAAAACGAGTCACCATATCCGGATAGGGATGTGGTCCAATAGCAGATCCAATGATGTAATGGGTGTTCACAGGATTATTAATCCAATCTCTAATGGCTTCGTTGGTAGCATCTTTTAACGTTTTACTCCCTGATAATGCAGGTACAACTTTGGCTCCTAACATTTTCATTCTTGCCACGTTTGGTGCTTGTCGAGCAATGTCAATTTCGCCCATATACACAATACACTCTAATCCCATTAAAGCACAAACCGTAGCTGTTGCAACACCGTGTTGACCGGCACCTGTTTCGGCAATAATACGTGTTTTTCCTAAGCGTTGCGCCATTAAAATTTGACCAATAGTGTTATTTATTTTATGTGCGCCAGTATGGTTTAGATCTTCACGCTTTAAATAAATTTTGGTATTATATTTTTCTGAAAGGCGTTTGGCAAAATAGAGTGGAGAAGGACGCCCAACATAATCTTTAAGTAGTTGGTCGAACTCCTTTTTAAAATCTGGTTCGGCCATTACTTTTAAATAATTTTGGCGTAATTCCTCTACATTGGGATATAGCATTTCTGGAATGAATGCCCCTCCAAATTCACCATAATAGCCTTTTTCGTTTACGTTATAATTCATATTATTTTCTTTTTCGTCATTGCGAGACTTTTGAAAAAAGTTGTGGCAATCTGTTTCTTTTGATGAGATTACTTCGTCGCTTTCTCTCGTCGTAATGACACTTCTTTTAAATGCTTTTAAATCTTCAATATTTTTTAAACCAGGCTCAATCTCAAATTTACTATTCACGTCTAATGCGTAGCAGTATTTTGATGCTTTACTGTTTATAAATTGTTTTATGTCTCCTACTTCGTTTAATCCCAAACCACCGCTTAAAAAGAATGGCGTGGTTGATGGATAATCGTTTAATACGCTCCAATCAAATGTGTATCCGTTGCCTCCGGGGAGTTTTCCTTTGGTATCAAAAAGGAAGTAATCAACAATACCTTCATAAGGTTTTAGAACACTAAAATCAAATTCATCTTTAATTGAAAATACTTTTATGATTTCCGGTTTTTTGTCATTGCGAGACTTTTTTTCTAAGTCATGGAAATCGGTTTCTATTAAAGAGGTTACTTCGTCGCTTTTCTCCTCGTAATGACGTTTTGGTTTAATAGATGCTGAAACGAGTTCAGCATGACGATTTTTTAAATCGTCACAATATTCAGGAGATTCTTTTCCGTGCAATTGAACCGCTTGTAAATTGTGTTTATTAATTTTTCCGATTACGAAATCTAAATCTGCATCAACAAAAACGCCAGTTTTCTTTATAGATTTTGGTAATTGGGGAATGTTATGAGTGTTAAAGTTTCTAGCGGATTTTTCATAAAAAATAAACCCAAGGTAATCAGGTTGTAATGCTGCAACTTGCTCAATGTTATCCTGATATTTCATACCGCAAATCTTCAGTTTCATCCTTCTAAAGTTTTAATGAATTCTGTTGCACTAGCTCCTGGATTATCAGTTTTCATAAAGTTTTCTCCTATTAAAAACCCTTGATAGCCATAAGGTTGTAATTCTTTAATCGCTTCAATGTTACTTATACCACTTTCTGATACTTTTACAAAGTCATTAGGAATAAGGTTACTTAAATTTTTACTCGTATCTAAACTAACATCAAACGTTTTTAAGTTTCTGTTATTTACACCTAACATATCTAAACTGGGCATTATAGATTTATGCAATTCGTCCTCGTTATGAACTTCTAAAAGCACATCTAAATGTAAACTTTTAGCAAACTCAGAGAATTGTTTTATTTCTTGTCTTGAAAGAATTGCGGCAATTAACAAAATAACGTCTGCTCCATAGGCTTTTGCCTCAAGCATTTGGTATTCATCTATAATGAATTCCTTTCTTAATAAAGGTAGATTGCAAGCTGCTCTTGCGGTTAGTAAATCATCTAAAGAACCACCGAAATATTTACCATCTGTTAAAACAGACATCCCGCAAACACCTGCAGATTCATAGCCTTTTGCTACATCTTGAACATTTAACGTGTTGTTAATTAAAGATTTAGAAGGTGAACGCCGTTTGTGTTCTGCAATAATTCCTGACTTACTGTTACGTAAGTTATCTGCAAGCGAAGCTGTTGGTCTTTTAAATAAAACAGATTGCTCTAATTGAGATGTTGGAATAAGTTGCTTTCTTAGCGCAACTTCTTTTCTTTTATCTAATGTTATTTTGTCTAAAATATTCATGTTTTAGTCTTTAGCCTTTAGTCTTTAGTCTTCAGTGAGCAAACTGCCAACTGAATACTGCCAACTGTGGACTTTTTTTATTTACTTAACTCAATCAATTTGTCTAAACTTGCTTTTCCTTTTCCTGAAAACAAGGATTCTTTTGCCATTTCAAATCCCTCTTGATGTGAAATTTGTTTTGTTGTTGCAATTGCTAATCCTGCATTGGCGCAAACAACATTGTTTTGTGCTTCTGTACCGTTACCACTAATAATATCAACAAATATTTTTGCAGCATCTTTAACAGAGTCTCCTCCAAAAATAGCGTCTTGTTTAATTATGTTAAGTTCCAAATCTTCTGGTGAAAACAATTTTTCAGTATGATTAGAAACAATTTTTGCTTTTCCTGTTAATGAAATTTCATCATAGCCATCTAAGGCATAAACAATATTATAGTTTGTTTCCGTGTTTTGATATATAAAACTATAAAGACGTAAAAGCTCTAAACTAAAAACGCCAAGCATTTGGTTTTTTGGAAATGAAGGATTAACCAAAGGGCCTAACATGTTGAAAAAGGTCTTAACTCCTAACTCTCGACGAATGGGAGCAACGTTTTTCATAGCAGGATGAAATAATGGTGCATGTAATATGCATATTCCAGCTTTGTCTAAACAGCGTTTTAAAAAATCTTCGTTGTTGGAAAATTTCACTCCTAAATTTTCCATAACATTAGATGAACCGGACGTTGATGATACACCGTAGTTGCCATGTTTTGAAACATTAACACCAGCACCTGCGGTAATAAAAGCCGATAGGGTAGAGATATTGAACGTATTTTTGCCATCGCCTCCAGTACCAACGATATCTACAGCATTAAAGTCGCTGAGGTTTATGGATACGCAAAGTTCTAAAAGGGCATCTCTAAAGCCTTTTAATTCTTCTATAGTAATGCTTCGCATCATATAAACCGATAAGAAGCATGTTATTTGGCTTGGGTTATACATATCATTTGATATGTTAACAATAACCTGTTTTGCCTCCTCAGTTGAGATGGTTTCGTGATTTATAAGTCTGTTTAATATGTCTTTCATCCTCTCTCTAGCCCTCTCTATTTCGACTGCGCTCAGCACAAGCTCGGAGAGGGGATTGATTTGTTATTTGATTCTTTTATTTTTCACTTTTAAAATCCCCTTTCGGGAATTTGGATAACTTTTTTTAAGCCCCTTTAGGGTTTGGGGAATTCACCCAATTCTCCAATATCTTCTTGCCGTCTGGTGTTAATACCGATTCCGGATGATATTGCACACCTCTAACATCATAAATTTTATGCCTTAAAGACATGACTTGTCCGTTTGCATCAAAAGAAGTAGCTTCTAAACTATCAGGTAAATCTGGATTAACTACCCATGAATGATAACGCCCAACTTCAATGTTTTTATCTAAATCATTAAAAATATATTCATCATCAACACTAATAGTCACATTGGTAGCAACTCCATGATAAACATCTTCTAAATTAATTAATGATCCACCAAAAACTTCGCCAATAGCTTGTTGTCCTAAACATACACCTAAGATACTTTTTGTAGATGCATATTTTTCAATGATAGGTTTTAATAAGCCTGCTTCATCTGGGATGCCAGGACCTGGTGATAATACAATTTTATCAAAAGGCTCCACATCTTTTAAAGCTAATTTATCGTTTCTTACAACTGTTACATCACAATTTAAATCTTCTAAATAATGGACTAAGTTGTATGTGAAACTGTCGTAATTGTCTATAACTAATACTTTTTTCATTTTTTCTATTGCCACGAATACACGAATGTTTTCTGGACTTGTTGTTTAAAAACTTGCAGTGACTACTAACTAATTACTGCCAACTGCGGACTGGTGCGTTAGGGATTGAGCGATTGTTGGAGCTCCTCTTTTCGAGAGCGACTCGTGAAAGCCCGACCCTTGTGGTAACGCCATAATTTTAAATATCTTCTGCTAATTTAATAGCTTTCGTTAATGCGCCTAACTTATTATAAACTTCTTGTAATTCGTTTTCTTGATTAGATTTTGAAACTAATCCTGCGCCTGCTTGCCAATTTAATTTATAATCTTTACTTAAAAAAGTACGAATCATAATAGCGTGATTAAAGTTGCCATCAAAATCCATGAAGCCAATTGCGCCACCATAATACCCGCGACTTGTTTTTTCGTAATCTTCAATAAGTTGCATGGCTCTGTGTTTTGGAGCACCACTTAAGGTTCCTGCAGGAAACGTATCTGCAACCACTTGCATGGTTGAGGTCGTATTATGTTTTTGCCCTGTAACTTTACTAACTAAGTGAATAACATGAGAGAAAAACTGAACTTCGCGATACGTTACCACTTTTACATCGCTTCCATGTCGGCTTAAATCGTTTCTGGCTAAATCGACTAGCATGACATGTTCAGCATTTTCTTTGTCGTCATTTTTGAGTTCTTCTGCTAAAATTTCATCTTTATCCTCATCGCCAGTTCGCTTAAATGTTCCAGCAATGGGATGGATTTCAGCTAATCCATCATCCACAATTAATTGTGCTTCTGGCGAACTGCCAAATATTTTAAAATCACCGTAGTCAAAATAAAATAGGTAAGGCGATGGGTTAATGCTTCTTAAGGCTCGGTAAACATTAAAGTCATCTCCAGAAAATTCTTGAGAAAAACGTCTTGATAATACGAGTTGAAAGACATCTCCTCGTTGACAATGTTTTCTGGCTACTTCAACATGTTCTCTAAACTCGTTATCGGTTAGGTTCGATTTAATATCGCCTTTTGAACTAAAATTATAAGATGCGAAGTTTTGAACGTTTATTAGTTTGTCTATCGCGTCAATATTATTTTCAGTGCCTTCATAGCAATGCGCAAAAATATAAGCTTCATTTTTAAAGTGGTTAATGGCTATAATATTTTTATAAACCGCATAGTACATATCTGGAATAACCACAGAATTGTCTTTTTTGCTTATTTCAACATCTTCAAAATAACGCACGGCATCATAAGCGGTATAGCCAAAAATACCGTTGTTTATAAACTTGAAATCTTCTTCGGATTTAGTGTCGAATTTTTTAGTGAATTTATGAATTTCATCAGGAACACTAACGTCTTTTGTGATTTTTAAATTTGTTGAACTTCCATCAGGAAAGGTCTCTGAAATCACTTCATTTTCAACCTTTATTGAAGCAATAGGGTTAAAACAGATGTATGAGAAATTCTTGTGACTTCTATGATAATCACCACTTTCCAGCAATATACTGTTAGGGTATTTATCGCGTATTTTATAATAAACAGAAACTGGTGTAATGGTATCTGTTAATATTCTTTTGTGATGCGTGTAAAGACTGAATTTTTTCATAAAGTTAGTCATAGTCTTTTCCGCGAAGGCGGAAATTTTTTAGTTCAAATTTAGTTATATAAAGAAAAAGGATAAATCATTCCAATCAGGATTTAAATCGTTAATAAGAGTTGTTTTCCATAGTCTATTCCATTTCTTGATTTGCTTTTCTCTTTTTATTGCTTCAAGTGCAAATTCAAATTTTTCATAATAAACTAAAGTGTTTAGGTTGTGTTTGTTTGCAAATCCTTTAGTATATTTCTTTTTGTATTGAGTCATTCTTTGTTTTATATCTGCAGTCATTCCAATGTATATAATGCCATCTTTTTTGTTAGAGATTATATATACATAAAATATTTCATCATTATACATTTCGTTTTTTAGGTTTTCCGCCTTCGCGGAAATGACAAACTTTTAAATAAAAAAGGCTTGTCGTGAATGACAAGCCTTTTGAATATTTTAAGTTTTAAATATACTAGGGTTTTACTTCACGAAGATTAGTTTCGAAAGCACCACCACCCAGTATTATTTAAAATTGTGTTCATTTTTATTTTTTATCCCGATAACTATCGGGAGTTCAAATATAGAAATGAAAATAGTATTACACAAAACTTTGAAACATTTTTTATATAAAAGTTTGTTAAACTGTAAGATATGCAAAGAACTATTAATTAATTTTATGGTTATGAAACTAAACGTATTAACTGTTGTCATTCTTTTAATGATAAGTTGTGGGAAAAAGGACAAAACTGCTGAAGTATTTAAAGCTGCTACAGAAAAAGTAGTTGAAAACGAACTAAATACAATTGATATTGAACTGGAAGTTTATGATTACGCAGGTTTAGAGAAGTTTCTAAATAAAAAAGACGATAAGATTTATGTTATCAATTTTTGGGCAACTTGGTGTGCACCTTGTGTTAAGGAGTTGCCTTATTTTGAAAAACTGAATGAAAATTATAATAATGAAAACGTTGAGGTCATATTAGTAAGTTTAGATTTCCCACATTTATATGATAAAAAATTAAAACCTTTCATAGCTAAAAGGGCATTGAAAAGTAAAATTATAGCTTTAAATGATTCAAACGAAAATGAATGGATTAGTAAAATAGACGAATCTTGGTCTGGCTCTATACCTGCAACCATAATTTATAATAAAAACGAACGTAAGTTTTTCGAAAAATCTTTCACCTATGAAGAACTTGAAAATGAGGTTAAACAATTTAAATAAACAGATGAAAAAGATAGTAAAAATTTGTACAGTTGTAGTTTTTGTGATAGTATCCAGTGCTTTTATAAACTCTAAAACCGTTCATGGCCATGGTTACAAAATTGGTGATGTTGTTGAAGATTTCTCATTAAAAAATATTGATGGAAAAATGCTGTCTTTAGCGGATTATAAAGATTCTAAAGGTTTCATTCTTATCTTTACTTGTAATACATGTCCTTTTTCTGTTGCATACGAAGACAGGATAATTGCGCTTAATAAAAAATATGCTTCAAAAGGATATCCCGTTATTGCCATAAACCCAAATAACCCCAATACAAAACCTGGTGATAGCTTTGAAGCCATGCAAAAAAGAGCTAAAGAAAAGGAATTTACATTTCCTTATTTAGTAGATAAAGGACAGAAGGTATACCCTAAGTTTGGAGCTAAAAAAACACCTCATAATTATGTGCTACAAAAAACAAAAAAGGGATTAGTAGTTAAATATATAGGCGCTATAGATGATAGTTCTAGAAACCCCGAAGCTGTTAAGGAAAAATATTTGGAAAATGCCGTTAAAGCTCTATTGAATGGTAAAGAAATTGAGTTGAAAGAAACAAAAGCCATTGGTTGTTCTATTAAGGTTTAAAAAGGGCAAGGAAATTGCAAGATAAAATCCGAAGTTGTAATACTTCGGATTTTTTTTCGTCTATAGTTTTAGATGTATTAATTTTGTCGGATATATTATTTTAAAGAAAACATGGAAGATTTAACACAAGAAGAATGGACTGAGCAATTAGCAAACGATGATAATGCAGTTGTTTTAGATGTAAGGACAGAAGCTGAAGTTGCTGATGGTATTATACCAAACGCTATTCATATAGATATATATAAGGGTCAAGAATTTATTCATGACATTGAAGATCTTGACAAAAGTAAAAGTTACTATGTGTATTGTCGTTCTGGAAATAGAAGTGGTCAAGCATGTAAAATTATGGAACAACTCGGTTTTGAAAACGCATTCAACCTTGAAGGCGGTATGTTACAATGGACTGGGGATATTGTTGACATTGATTAGTTTTTTTATGAAACATGCTTAACTAAAACTTGATACCAAGTAAAATGATTAAATAGATGTAATATTTGACTATTAAAAAACCAATAAATATAAACAAATGAAAAGATTTTTAATTCATATATGTTTGCTTTTAAGTGTATTGACCTTTAATTGTCAAAATACAACTAATACAAAAGCTACTCGCCTTACTTCGGAGGAATTTCAATTGTCTATAAATAATGATTCAATACTGCTTATTGATGTTAGAAAACCAAGTGAGTATATAGCTGGACATATAGCCAATGCTGTAAATATTGATTTTTTATCAGAAGATTTTTCTAGCAATATTAGTAAGCTAAATAAAAAAAAACCAGTTTATATTTATTGCCGTTCAGGAAAACGCAGTAATGAAAGTATTATTGAATTTGAGAAAGCTGGTTTTTCTAAAATCTACGATTTAGAGGGAGGCATATTAAAATGGGAATCTAAAGGTTTGGAAACCGTTACTAAATGATAAAACTTAAATATCTTATATTTGATAAGGAGGTTGCGGTTTGTCGTTATTTTGCACATTCAACTTCTTTTTTAGTACTTCACCTTTTTTATTTTTTGTTGAGACAACCTTTTGCATATATTTACAAAAACTTTGTTGTTTTATTAAAAAATCATTAATTTAATGCCTTGTTTTAAACATTATCATTTTTTTGATTAACCCCTCATTTTAAAAGTATGGAAAACGGTTACGTAATATTAGGAATTATTGCACTATTGTTTTTAAGCATATATGGCTATTCTTATTTGTCTGTAGCTATGCAAAAAATAAAGCAAAAGAAAGAAGAAAAGAAAGAATTAGAGCGCTTAGAGTTAAGACGCCAAGAGCGTATTAAGCATCAGGAAATGATTGATGAAAAAGTGAGGAAATTCAATAAAAGAAAAGAAGAAATCCAGCATGAGTTAATGTTGCTAGAAAAAATGAAAGAAAAACAGAAAGTGAGTTAAACATTTTGTTTTCTTTATAGAAAAACCCACATAAATTATTTTTATGTGGGTTTTTTAGGCACTTTCAGATACACACAAATACTTGTAAATCAGCGATATAATTCGTAAATTAGAATAAACAAACCCC